>NZ_JBYIQX010000028.1:0-104045 GCF_057707805.1 Streptomyces sp. bgisy159
GGGCCGTCCTCGCCTTCCTGCGCGAGTTCGAGGACGACCTGGTGCTGTGCGTGCACAACTTCTCCCGCTTCGCGCAGCCCACCGAGCTGGACCTGCGCCGCTTCGCCGGCCGCCACCCGGTGGAGCTGTTCGGCGGGGTGCGGTTCCCGGCCGTGGGCGAACTGCCGTACCTGCTCACCCTCGCGGGTCACGGCTTCTACTGGTTCCGGCTGCGCGACGACGTGGCGTAGCCCGGCCCAACCCCGGGCGGGCCGGTTTCCGTCGGCCCACCCGGGGCACGCATCAGTAGCACCCCCGACCCTTCGGGGAAAGGACGTGACGCCATGGCGGAAACGGTCACCACCCGCGCCGGCACGACCACCACGAGCCCCGGCCTCCTCACGTCGCTGGAACCCCTGCTGCGGGACTGGCTGCCCCGGCAGCGGTGGTTCGCCGGCAAGGGACGGCCGGTCACCGGGTTCTCGCCGGTCGCGGCCACCGACCTGCTGCCCGCCGGAGGCGAGCTGGGCCTGCACCACGTGCTGGTGCGCACCCACGAGGGAGCCGCCCCGGGCGACTGCTACCAGTTGTTCGTGGGCGCCCGCGAGGCGCTGCCGCCCCGGCTGGCCCCCGCCCTGATCGGCCACGCGACGACCGGCCCGCTCGCCGGGCGCACCCTGTACGACGCCCTGTACGACGCCCGCCCGGCCGGTCTGCTGCTGGAGGCGCTGCGCACCGGAGCCCGGATCGGGGCGCTGCGCTGCGAGCGGGATCCGGCGCAGGAGATCCGGCCGGGGCTGGTGCCGCGCCTGGGGACCGCCGAGCAGTCGAACTCGTCGGTCGTCTATGGAGATACGTTCATTCTGAAGCTGTTCCGCCGAGTGGTGCCCGGGATCAATCCGGATCTGGAGCTTCCGCTGGCGCTGGCCCGGGAGGGCTGCACCCGGGTGCCGCCGCCGACGGCCTGGCTGCGGGCCGAGCTGGGCGGGGAGGCGTACGTCCTCGGCGTGCTGCAGCCATATATGCGCGGCGCGGTGGACGGCTGGGAGCTGGCGCTGCGGGAGCTGGCCAAGGGCGAGGACTTCGCCGAGGAGGCTCGCTCGCTCGGCCGGGCCACCGCCGAGGTGCACACCGCGCTGGCCCGCGCGCTGCCCACGGTCACGCTCGGGCACGCGCAGCTGGGGCCGCTGGTCGACGGCATGACCGAGCGGCTGGAAGCCGCCGCCCAGGCGGTGCCCGCGCTGCGCCCCTACGCGCCCGCCCTGCGCACCGCGTACACGGCGCTGGCCGACCTCGCCGGCGAGGGCCGGACCTGGACCGCCCAGCGGGCCCACGGCGATCTGCACCTGGGGCAGTGCCTGCGGTCGCCCTCCGGGGAGTGGACGCTGATCGACTTCGAGGGGGAGCCGGCCCGGCCGCTGGCCGAGCGGCGGATGCCTCAGCCGATCGAGCGGGATGTGGCGGGCATGCTGCGTTCCTTCGACTACGCTGCGTACTCGGCCGACCCCCCGGTGCCGGACTGGGCGTCCGCCTGCCGGGCCGCGTACTGCTCCGGCTACGCGGAGGTCTCCGGCACCGACCCGCGCACCGATCCGGTGCTGTTGCGGGCCTACGAGACGGACAAAGCGGTCTATGAGGTCGTCTACGAGGCCCGGCACCGTCCCGACTGGCTGCCCGTACCGCTGTCGGCGATACGGCGGCTCGCCTCACCCGACCCGTCCTGACGTCCCCCTCATCGCCGCCCAGGAGGCCCCGTCCGTGACTGCCAGCCCGTCGTCCAGCGACCCGAACCCGAAGAAGAAGTCGGTGGCGAAGAAAGCCGCGGCGAAGAAGACGACGACTGCCGAGAAGGCGGCGGCTGCGAAGAAGACGACCGCGGCTGCCAAGAAGACCGCGGCTGCCGAGAAGACGGCGGGTGCCCAGAAGACGACGGCGGCGAAGAAGGCCGCCGCGAAGAAGACGACCGCCGGCAGGACCACGGCCAAGAAAGCCGCCGCCACCAAGGCGCCGGCCAAGAAGCCGGCCGCGAAGAAGACCACCGCCGCGAAAACCGTCGTGAAGTCCGCGACGAAGACCGCCGCGAAGACCGCGGTGAAGAAGGCGGCCACGAAGAAGGCCGCAGCGTCCTCCCCCGCGGCCGAGGCCACCCCGGCCAAGGCCCCCGCCGCCCGGACCGTGCCCGCCCAGAAGGCCGCCCCCGCCGGGGCGCCGCCCGCCGGCAGGACACCGGCCCGGAGGACACCGGCCCAGAAGGCGCCCGCCCGGACGGCACCGGTTCACCAGGTGCCCGCCGGAACGGCGCCGGCCGACCAGGCGGCGCCCGCCCGGAACGAACCGCCCGTCGAGAAGCCCCCGGTGGAACCCATGGAGCCCACCCCCGCCACCCCCCTGACCATCACCGTCTCCCCCGCGCTGTCCGCCGCCGACCGCGAGCGGCTGCTCTCCGGCACGCACCACGAGCCGCACTCCGTGCTCGGCGCCCACCCGGTGTCCGGCGGGATCGTCTTCCGCGTGCTGCGTCCGTACGCCCACTCCGTCACCCTGCTCTGCGGCGAGCTGCGCGCCGAGCTGCACGACGACGGGGACGGCTTCTTCTCCGGCCTGCTCCCCCTGCGCGAGGTCCCCTCCTACCGCCTCCTGGTCGCCTACGAGGACGCGGTCCTGGAGATCGAGGACGCCTACCGCTTCCTGCCCACCCTCGGCGAGTTCGACCTGCACCTGATCGGCGAGGGCCGGCACGAACAGCTGTGGACCGTGCTCGGCGCCCATGTCACCACCCACCAGGGCGTCACCGGCACCCGCTTCTCGGTGTGGGCGCCGAACGCGCTCGGTGTGCGGCTGGCCGGCACCTTCAACCTCTGGGACGGCACCGCCTACCCGATGCGCTCGCTGGGCTCCTCCGGGGTCTGGGAGCTGTTCGTGCCGGGCATCGGCGAGGGCGAGCTGTACAAGTTCGACATCACCCGGCCCGACGGCTCGCACACCCTGCGCGCCGACCCGCTGGCCCGCCGCACCGAGGTGCCGCCGGCCACGTCGTCGGTGGTGACCGCCTCGGACTACGAGTGGGGCGACGAGGAGTGGCTGGCCCGGCGCGCCGACGCCCCGGCCCACCAGGCACCGTTCTCCGTGTACGAGGTGCATCTGGCGTCGTGGCGGCCCGGGCTGACGTACCGCCAGCTCGCCGAGCAGTTGCCCGCCTACGTCAAGGACCTGGGTTTCACCCACGTCGAGCTGATGCCGGTGGCCGAGCATCCCTTCGGCGGGTCGTGGGGCTACCAGGTCACCGGCTTCTACGCGCCGACGGCCCGGCTGGGCGGCCCGGACGACTTCCGGTACCTGGTGGACCGCCTGCACCAGGCGGGCATCGGCGTGCTGATGGACTGGGTGCCGGCGCACTTCCCGCGCGACGACTGGGCGCTGGCGGAGTTCGACGGGCGCCCGCTGTACGAGCACACCGATCCGCTGCGGGCCGCCCACCCGGACTGGGGCACCCTGGAGTTCGACTTCGGGCGGCGCGAGGTGCGCAACTTCCTGGTCGCCAACGCGGTGTACTGGTGCGAGGAGTTCCACATCGACGGGCTGCGGGTCGACGCGGTCGCCTCCATGCTCTACCTCGACTACTCGCGCGAGCCGGGCCAGTGGGTCCCCAACGAGCACGGCGGGCGGGAGAACCTGGACGCGGTGGCGTTCCTGCAGGAGATGAACGCGACGGTGTACCGCCGCAACCCGGGCGTGGTGACCGTCGCCGAGGAGTCCACGGCGTGGGACGGGGTCACCCGGGCCACGCACCACCGGGGCCCGAGCGGCTTCGGGGGGCTGGGCTTCGGCCTGAAGTGGAACATGGGCTGGATGCACGACTCGCTGCAGTACATGAGCCACGAGCCGGTCCACCGCAAGTACCACCACCACGAGATGACCTTCTCGATGGTGTACGCCTACAGCGAGAACTACGTGCTGCCGATCTCCCACGACGAGGTGGTGCACGGCAAGGGCTCGCTGGTGTCGAAGATGCCCGGCGACTGGTGGCAGCAGCGCGCCAACCACCGCGCCTACCTCGGCTTCATGTGGTCCCACCCGGGCAAGCAACTGCTGTTCATGGGGCAGGAGTTCGCGCAGGGTGCCGAGTGGTCCGAGGCACACGGCCCGGACTGGTGGCTGCTGGACCCGGCGTACGGCGCGGCGGACGACCACCGCGGGGTGCGGGACCTGGTCCGCGACCTCAACCACGTCTACGTCGCCACTCCGGCGCTGTGGCAGCTGGACACCGATCCGGCCGGCTTCGAGTGGATCGTGGGCGACGCGGCCGAGGACAACGTGTTCGCGTTCCTGCGCCGCGACCGGGAAGGCGCCCCGCTGCTGGCGGTGAGCAACCTCTCCCCGGTCGTCCGGCAGGACTACCGGCTCGGCGTGCCCGACGACGCCGCCGCCTGGCACGAGGTGCTGAACACCGACGCGGCCCGCTACGGCGGCGGCGACGTCCGCAACCCCCACCCGGTCAAGGCCGAGGCGCACCCCTGGCACGGCCGCCCGGGCTCCGTCCGGCTGACCCTGCCACCGCTGGCCACGGTGTGGCTGCGGCCGGCCTGAGGCGCGGCCCGCCCGGCTGGTCTCACGACAGCATCTCGAAGGAAGGCCATGTGACTTACCGATGCTGTTCGCCCCGACCGACGTCGTCGTCCGCGTCGCGCTGAACCTCCGGGACGCCGGGACCGCCGACGCCGCCATGGCCGCCTGCAGGCCGCTCGTGGGCGAGCTGGCGCCGAGGGCCGTGTGGTTCGAGGCAGCGGACCCGGCCGGACTGCGCCGGGGTTTCCTCGGCGAGCTGCTCGTGGTGCTGCCGTGCGCTCCGGCGCCGACGCCCGGTCGGGCGCTGCGCCGGTCGGTCGAGCCCCTGATGCGGCGGCTCGGCCTGCGGCCGGAGTGGCTGAAGATCTCCGACGCGGGCGGCACCGCCGTGAAGCGGGACGCCGACGCGGCCCTCGCGGACGGCTCCGCCGTCGTGCTGAACGAGTTCATCGAGACGGGCCAGCACACCGCCCGCGCCGAGGACGACCGGGAGACCGCGCTCACCCTGCTGAACGACGGCGGGGCCGAGGTCAAGGCGGCCGCCGAGGTCGCCCTGGCCGGCCCGGACGCGCTGCTGCGCGACTTCGTGGCCGAGGGCCGGTACCGGGCGGCCAAGCGGGACCACGACACGGCGACGCACGTCGCCGGGGTCCGCCGGGTCATCGCCGACGCCGCCCAGGTGGCCGCGCGGGCCATGGAGGACGCCGCCCGGGCCGCCGAGGAGGCCGCCAAGGCCCGCGACGCGGCGCAGGACGCCCTGGACTACGCCGCCCAGGCGGACGCGTCCGCCCAGGAGGCCGAGGGCTACGCCAGCAGGCCGCGGCCTCCGCCGCGCAGGCCCGCAGCGCCGCCGACACCGCGGCGACCGCGGCCCGGCAGGCCACCCGGTCCGCCGCCTACGCCCGCGCTTCGGCGACCAAGGCCGCCTCGTACGCGAGCGGTGCCTCCGCCGAGTCCGCGCTCCAGGCGATCATCACCTACCTGGAGCTGCGCGAACAGGAGGCGAAGAACTCGGCGGGCTACGACATCAACGATCCAGACGGCAAGGACAGCCCGCCCATCGACGCGGACAAGCAGCCGCCGTACATGGACGGCCTCGCCACGGACATCTACAAGCTGCTCGCCATCGACGACGACGCCGTACGGGCCGCCCAGGCCGGGGCGATGGGGATCGCCTGCCTGAAGGCCGGTCCGCTCTCCTGCGAGCTGTACAAGTACTGGCTCGGCAAGGAGGGCGGCACCTACGAGCTGAACCAGAAGCAGATGGGGATGATCTTCGGTGACGCCGGCTGGAACACCGACCTGGACGACAGCCTCAAGAGCTACGCGACGGCCGCGGCCGAGCAGTGCCAGGGCCCGGTGGGCGCGCAGTGCGTGATCCGGCTGGACTCGAAGTGGATCACCCACCAGTTCACGTCCGGTGACCTGTACTACGCGTACCGGGGTCTGAACTACCGCGTGACCGGGCAGTTGCTGGGCACGATCACGGAGAACGGGGTCCATCTGTCGGGCACGGCCCGGGTCGACGTCTTCAAGGACTACAACTTCGACCTGTTCGAGACCGCCGAGTTCAAGGGCATCGACATCCCGCTGGCACCGCTGTCCGTGGCACCGTCGTACGGTCTGGCGCGGAACTTCGTGATCCAGGGCAGCCAGACCATCGACGTCGACGTCCCGTAGGCGACGCAACACGCGGGAGGTCCCGCAGGAGGACACATGCGGACACGGCTCACCGCCGCCGCCGTGGGAGCGGCGCTGGCGCTCACCCTGACCGGGTGCGCGTTCGAGGTCTCGGACCCGCGTGCCTACCCGGGCACGTACGAGGACCTCGACCCGGTGCTCGACAGCTTCCGGCTCACTCTGCCCTCGTGCGAGGTGGCGGACCTGCGGTACACCGGGCGGTCCAAGGAGTGGGGCAGGCATCTGTACCTGCGCTTCGAGGCGCCCACGGCGTGCGTCGAGAGCTATCTCACCGCCCACGGTGTGGATCTCGCGCATCCGCGCCACTGGCCGGACGAACCCGGCTTCACCGTCGACGGCGAGCAGGTGCTGTCGCCGACCGCGCCGCCGTTCCCCGACGAGGCCGTGGAGAAGTTCGGCCTGAAGCTCGACCCGAGGAGGACGTAAGACCGCTACCCGGACTTCGGCACGCCGGCCGGGGCCGAGTTCAGCGTCCTCCTGGTGCCCTCGGGCACCGACCGGCAGACCGTGTACATGACGTCGACGTCCGCGGGCGGCGACTGAGCGGCACGGCCGCCACCGCGGGGCCGCTGCCCGTCGACCGGACGGGCAGCGGCCCCTTTCTCATCCGAGCCGCCCGGCCAGTGCCGCCGGCAGTCCCTCACAGTGGACGACGCCGAGCCTTTGGGTGGCGCGGGTCAGGGCCACGTACAGGTCGCTGGTCCCGTAGGCGGCGGGCTCCACCACGAGCACCGAGTCGAACTCCAGCCCCTTGGACTGGCGGGGGTCCAGCAGCACCACCGAGCGGGTGAGGTCCGGCTCGCCGCCCGCCGTGACCCCGTCCAGCCGGGCGGCGAGGGCGCGGTGCAGCGGGCGCGGCGCGATCACCGCGAGCCGGCCCTCGGCGGGGGTCAGCTCGGCGACGGCCTCGGCGACCGCGCCGGGCAGGTCGTCGGTGGCGCGGGCCCAGGGCCGTACGCCGGTGGAGCGGACCGAGCCGGGCGGTTGGAAGCCGGGGTGCTCGGCCCGTACGACCGCCGCCGCGACGTCCATGATCTCGGCGGGGGTGCGGTAGTTGACGCCGAGGCGGGTGTGTTCCCAGCGGTCCTCGACGTAGGGCTCCAGGATGTCCCGCCAGGAGCCGACGCCGGCCTCCTCCGCGGTCTGCGCGGGGTCGCCGACCAGGGTCATGGAACGGGTCGGGCAGCGCCGCATCAGCAGCCGCCAGGCCATCGGGGACAGCTCCTGCGCCTCGTCGACGATGATGTGCCCGAACGCCCAGGTGCGGTCGGCGGCGGCCCGCTCGGCGGCGCTGCGGTGGTCGGCCTCCACCTGCCGTTCGGCGAACCGCTCGGCGTCGATGATGTCGTGCGCGGACAGCACCTCCGAGTCCTCGTCGTCCTTGTCCTCGAACTCGTAGGTCCTGGAGGCGTACGACACGTCGAGCACCCCCTGCGCGTACGCGACCTGGGTCTCCCGCTCGCGGTCGGCGCGGGCGCGGGCCGCCCGTTCGTCCTCGCCGAGGAGTTCGGCGGCCTCGTCGAGGAGCGGGACGTCGGCCACCGTCCAGGCGCGGGTCACCGGGCGGCGCACGGCGTCCGCGTCGGCCGCGTCGAGGTGGTCCTCGGGCGCGGCGAGGAAGTCGGCGACCAGGCGTTGCGGGGTGAGCACCGGCCACAGGCGGTCGATGGCGGCCCAGACCTCGGGGTTCTCGGCGATCTCGTCGCGGATCTGGGTGATGTCGGCGGCGTCGAGCAGGCTGGAGCCGTCATAGGGGTCGGTGCCGACGCGCTCGGCGTACAGCTCGGTGAGGGTGTTGAGGATGTGGCCCTCGAAGTACTCGCGCGCCGCGTTGTGCGGGAGCTTGGCGGCCCGGGTGCGCTCCCGGGCGACGTTCACCAGATCGTCGTCGAGCATCAGCACCTCGCGGTCGTGCTCGATGGCGATCACCGGGTCGGGCAGCGTCTGCCGGTCGCGTACGACGGCGGCCAGCACCTCGGCCATGTCGGCCCGGCCCTTGACCGCGGCCGCCGCGGGCGAGTCCGTCGCCGTCGCCTTCACGCCCGGGTAGAGCTCGCCGACCGTGGACAGCAGCACACCGGTCTCGCCGAGGGAGGGCAGCACCTCGCCGATGTAGCCGAGGAAGGCGGGGTTGGGGCCGACGATGAGGACGGCGCGCCGGGCGAGCAGTTCGCGGTGCTCGTAGAGGAGGTAGGCGGCGCGGTGCAGCGCGACCGCCGTCTTTCCGGTGCCGGGGCCGCCCTCGACGACCAGCACACCGCGGTGGGGCGCCCGGATGATGCGGTCCTGCTCGGCCTGGATGGTCTGCACGATGTCGCTCATGCGGCCGGTGCGGGCGGAGTTGAGCGCGGCGAGCAGCACGGCGTCTCCGGTGGGGTCCTCGTGGCCGGTGCGCTCCCGGTCGCCCAGGTCGAGGATCTCGTCGTGCAGGGCGGTGACGGTGCGGCCCTCGGTGGTGATGTGCCGACGGCGGCGCAGCCCCATCGGGGTGTGGCCGGTGGCCAGGTAGAAGGGGCGGGCGACGTCGGCCCGCCAGTCGATGAGGACCGGGGTGCGCTCGGGGTCGTCCCGGCGCAGTCCGATACGGCCGATGTGGTGCGCGGCGCCGGAGGCGAGGTCGATCCGGCCGAAGCACAGCGAGCCGTCGACCGCGTTCAGCGCGGCGAGCAGTCCGGACCGCTCGGCGACCAGGATGTCGCGCTCCAGTCGGGCCTGCATCGGCTTGTCGCCCTGGGCGAGGGCGTCGGAGACGGAGTTCTCGGTCTCGCCGCGCAGGGCGTCGACGCGCGCGTAGATGCCGTCGATGAATTCCTGCTCGGCGCGCATTTCACCGTCTTGAAAATCGCCGTTTGACAATTCCACTCCCGGGCCGATATACTGTGCTCAGTAAGCTTCTCCGTGACTCGAATTCCATGAAGTCACGAATCAGCGAATATACGCGAGGAAAACCCCCGGGCGCAATTGCCCGGGGGTTTTCTTTGTCTCGGACGCCATGTCACAGCACGTCGGCGAGTTCCTCCAGCAGCCGTCGCCTGGGCCTGGACCCGACCATCGACCGCACCGGTTCACCGGAGCGGAAGACGATGAAGGTCGGCATCGAGAGCACCTTGTAGGCGTTGGTGGTCGCCGGATTGCGGTCCACGTTCAGCTGCACCACCTTCAGCCGCTCCCCCTCCTCGGCGGCGACGGCCTTGAGTACCGGCGCCATCTGCCGGCACGGCGGGCACCAGTCGGCGGTGAACTCCACCAGCACCGGCAGCTCCGAGCCGATCACCTCGGCCTCGAAATCCGTGTCCGTCACCTCGGTCAGCTCCGTCGCCATGGCGGCCCTCCCATCTCGCACCCGGGTTCCGGACCCCCCGGAACCAGCGCCTCGGCGGCCAGCTCGTCCCTTACCCGCTCGGCACGGGCCAGCTGGTCCGCGACCTTCGCCCGCACCGCTGCGAGCTCCGCGACGAGCGCGTCCAGCTCGGCCAGCTTCCTGCGGTACACCGCGAGCGAGGCCGGACAGGTGTCGCCCTCGGGGTGTCCGGCCCGCAGGCACTCCACGAACGGGCGGGTCTCCTCCAGCTCGAACCCGAAGTCCCGCAGCGTCCGGATCTGCTCCAGCAGGCGCAGGTCCGTCTCGTCGTAGCAGCGGTGCCCCAGCTCGTCGCGGCGCGCGGGCAGCAGTCCCCGCGACTCGTAGTACCGCAGCGCTCGTGTCGTGGTCCCGGCCCGTGCGGCCAGTTCGCCGATTCGCATGCGTCCGAACGTAAGCCCTGACGCCGACGTCAAGGCAACAGCGGTTTGCGGGGCACCGGAGAGGTCAGCACGATCGACGTCGTGGTGCGCCCGAGGGCCGACACCTCCTCCAGGACCTCCTCCAGGTGGACGGTGTCCTTGACCGCGGTCTTCAGGATCCAGCAGTCCTCGCCGACCACATGGTGCACCTCGACGATCTCCGGCCGCCGGATGAGCTCCAGCGTCCGCGGGTGCCTGAGGTTGTAGCCGCCGTGCGGATCGACCCGGATGAACGCCTGGATCCCGTACCCCAGCCGGGCCGGCACGACATGGGCGCCGTACCCGCTGATCACCCCGGCCGCCTCCAGTCGGCGCACCCGCTCGGTGACCGCGGCCGGGCTGAGCCGCACCCGGCGCCCCAGCTCGCTGAACTTGATCCGCCCGTCGGTCTGGAGCAGCCGCAGGATCTGCCGGTCCAGCTCGTCGAGGGCGACCGAGGTTCCGTCGGCGCCGGCGCGCGAATGCCGTGGTTCTTTCGGTGCGGACGCCGGATCTCCCATGTCTTCCCTTTCAGGACGTGGTGGCGGGCCGGGAGAATTATGATCATGCATACGGCGCGAGAGGCACGAGACGTACTGGTCATCGGCGGCAGCCGCTACTTCGGGACCCGGCTGGTGGCCCGCCGGGGACCGGGTCACCGTCCTCAACCGCGGCTCGTCGCCGCCCCCGGCCGCCGCCCGCCATCTGATCGCCGACCGCGACGACGAGCCGTCCCTGGCCGCCGCCCTGGCCGGCCGCGACTTCGACGTCGTCGTCGACCAGGTCTGCTACACCCCCCGCCAGGCGGACATCGCCCGCCGTCTGTTCACCGGCCGCACCCGCCGCTACGTGATGACCTCGACGGTGGAGGTGTACGAACATCAGGACTCGGCGTCCCTGGTCCCGGAGTCCGCGGTCGACCCCTCGACCGTGGCCGTCGACCTGGCACTTCCTTGGCACGACGCGGACTTCGCCGCCGCCCACTACGGCGAGGGCAAGCGCCAGGCGGAGGCGGTGTTCGCGGCCGGCGGCACCGGGCTGCCGTACGTCGCCGTCCGCGTCGCCCACGTGCTGGGCGGTCACGACGACTTCACCGGTCGGCTGCGGCACTACGCGGACCGACTGCGCGCGGGCGACCCGATCGCGGTCCCGGCCGGCAACCGCCCGGCCACCTACATCCATGTGGAGGAGATCGCCGACTTCCTCTTCTGGGCGGCCGGCGCGGGGTTCACCGGCCCCGTCAACGCGGCCTCGCACGGGCTGCTGGACACGGCCGGCCTGTGCGCGGCGGTGGCCGCCCGTCTCGGCACCGGCCGGCCCACGTTCCGTCAGGCCGGTGCCGGAGAGACCTCCCCGTTCTCCTTCCACCGCTCCTACGGCATGGACAACTCCCGCGCGACAGCGCTGGGCTTCACCTTCGGCGACGTACGGCGCTGGCTCCCGGACGCCGTGGCCGAAACCCTCGGGAAGGACGTCTGACCATGCGGTACCGCCCCCTGGGAGAGCTGCGCGTGAGTGCCGTCGGACTCGGCGCCATGCCACTGTCGATCGAGGGCCGCCCCGACGAGGCCCGCGCGGTCGCCACCGTGCACGCGGCGCTCGACGCGGGCGTGACCCTGCTGGACACGGCCGACTCCTACACGCTCCCGGACGGCGAGCCCGGCCACAACGAGCGGCTCGTGGCTCGGGCGCTCGCCGCCTACGGCGGGGACACGTCCGGCGTGCTGGTGGCGACCAAGGGCGGCCGCGGCCGCACGCCCGACGGCGGCTGGACGGTGAACGGCGACCCGCGCCGGCTGAAGGCGGCCGCCGAGGCGTCCCGAAGGCGGCTGGGGGTGGAGGCCATCGGCCTCTACCAGCTCCACAAGCCGGACCCGGACGTCCCCTTCGAGGAGTCCGTGGGCGCACTGCGCGACCTCCTCGACGCGGGCACCATCCGCTCGGCGGGCCTGTCCAACGTGAACGCCGACCAGCTCCGCCGGGCCCACGCGATCCTCGGCGACCGCCTGGTCTCCGTGCAGAACCGGTACTCACCGGCGGTCCGGGACAGCGACCCCGAGCTGCGCCTGTGCGCCGACCTGGGTCTGGCGTTCCTGCCCTGGAGCCCCCTCGGCGGCATCTCCCGCAGTTCCCTGGACGGCCCGCCCCGGACGGAGGGCGCGACCCGGTTCGCCGCGTTCCACGAGGTGGCGCGGGAACGCGGGGTGAGTCCGCAACAGGTGTGCCTGGCCTGGCTGCTGGCGCGGTCCCCGGCCGTGCTCCCCATCCCGGGCGCAAGCCGCCCGCAGACGATCAGGGATTCGGCAGGGGCGGCGGACCTGGAACTGACCGGGGAGGAACTGACCCGTCTCGGGGCGAGCGTCCGCACCGCGGTGGGGGCGCACCCGCTGTGACCGCCGCGTCCCGTCCCCGCGGTCGCCGCGCCGGGCCGGTTCCTCGCTCGGCGGGGCCGAGCCCCTCAGGCGGGCGGGCCTGACAGGCCGCTGCCGCGCGTCGGGGCGAACCGGACCCGGCCTCACCAACGGGCGGGCCAGGCTGCGGCGGGAGGTCGTCCAACGGTGCAGGCGGCCTCCCGCGCGGGTCTCATCGGCGCGCCGACTCCTTGTCGGCCCTGCCGCGCCCGCCCTTCCGGGACCGGGACCCCTCGCCCCCGGAGTCGTCGCCCCCGGAGCCGTCGCCCCGGGCGTGCTCGCTCCGCGCCTGCTCGTCCGCGGGCTTCCCGCCCTCGGACTTCCGGTCTTCGGACTGCTCGCCCTCCGTCCCGCCGTCCCCCTCCTCGGTGGACTCGGACCGGGTGACGCCGATCTCGACGGCGCCCGCCCCCTTGCGCGGCAGCAGCAGCGTCACGAGCACCGTGCCGACGCCGAGGATCACCGCGCCCACCAGGCTGGTGTGGGCGACCGCGTCCGCGAAGGAGGAGCCGACCGCGTCGGCCATCTGCCGCGCCCCCTGGGCCAGCTGCTCGGCCTGCGCCTTCAGCCCGGCCGCCTGCTGCGGGTCGGTGGCCTGCGCGGCCTGCGCCGCGAGCGCTTGCGCCTTCTCCCCCACGCCCCGCGCGACCTCGTAGCCGGCGCCCACCGAGTCCTGGGCGGTGGCCAGGGTTGCGGCGGGCAGACCGGCGCCGTCGGCCGCGTCCGCGAGGTGGTCGGAGTAGGACGTGCCGAGCAGCGAGCCGAGGATCGCGATGCCGAGCGAGCCGCCCAGCTCCAGCGAGGTGTCGTTCACCGCGCCGCCGACCCCCAGGTCGGACTCGGGGAAGGCGCCCATGATCGCGTCGGTGCAGGGGGACAGCGCGAGGCCGATGGCCACGCCGAGGATGACCAGGGGAGCGACGAAGTCGCCGTACGCGGACCCCGCGTCGACCCGGGTGAGCAGGGCGAGCGCGAGCGTACCGAGGGCCATGCCCGCGCCGACCGTCCACTTCATGCCGGTCCTCGGGGTGAGGTAGCCGGTGAGGGCGGAGCCGACGAAGACCGCGCCGGCCAGCGGCAGCATGCGCAGCCCGGTGTCCAGGGCGTCGTAGCCGAGGACGAACTGCAGGTGCTGGGTGAGGTAGTAGAAGGCGCCGAACACGGCGAGGAAGAACAGGGCGACGGCGAGGTTGGCGCCGGCGAAGCCGCGGTGGGCGAAGCGGCGCACGTCCAGGACGGCGTTCGGGTGGCGCAGCTCCCAGCCGACGAAGGCCAGCAGGCCGACGCCCGCCACGACGGCCGCGGTGACCGCCTTGGGGCCCCAGCCGAAGTGCGGCCCCTCGATGATCATGTAGACGAGCGCGCCGATCCACACCACGGACAGCAGGCCGCCGACGAGGTCCACGCGGTCGTGGTGCCCGGCCTTGGACGGCGGGACGAGGACGAAGGCGCCGACGAGGGCCACCGCGGCGACCGGCACGTTGATCAGGAAGGTGGCGGACCAGCCGTGGTTCTCCAGCAGCGCGCCGGCGACCAGGGGACCGGCGGCGATGGCGAGGCCGGCGGTCGCGGTCCACAGCACGATGGCCTTGGCGCGCTCGGCGCGCGGGAAGGTCGCGGCGAGCAGGGAGAGGGTGGCGGGCATGATCAGCGCCGCGCCGACGCCCATCACCGCGCGGGCCGCGATGACCTGGCCCGCGCTGCCGGCGAGGTAGCCGAAGACGGCGCCGCCGGCGAAGACCACGAGGCCGAGCACCAACGCGCCGCGCCGGCTGTACTTGTCGCCGATCGCGCCCAGCAGCAGCATCAGTGCCGCGTACGGGACGGTGTAGCCGTCTATGACCCACTGCAGGTCGGCGCTGGACAGGCCGAGGTCCTGGGTCATGTCGGGCGCGGCCACGGTCAGGGCCGTGTTGGCCATGACGATGATCAGCAGGCTCAGGCAGAGGACGAGCAGCGCCCACCAGCGGCGGGGGTAGGGCCGCTCCATCCTGTCGACCGGTTGGTTCATGACGAGTCGCATGGCAGGGATCGCCTTCCTCAGACGTGCGCGATTCGACGTACGGGAGATGCACGACGCGCATGACTTGCACACGGACGTGCAAATGCACAACAGTGTGCAATGTACGCCCGTTGCACAACGCTGTGCAAATGGTGAATGACGAAGGACGTGCAGAATGGCTGCCATGACCACCGGCCCCACCAGCCGCGCCGACGTGAACCGGCGCCGCATCCTCGACGTCGCCCTCGCCGAGCTGCTGCGCGACCCCGACGCGTCCGTGGACCAGATCGCCCGGGCCGCGGGCGTCGTCCGGCGCACGGTGTACGGGCACTTCCCGAGCCGCGAGGCGCTGATCGGCACGCTGGTCGACGAGGCGGTGGCGGTGCTGGCGAGGGCGCACGCCGCCGGGCGGGAGGGCGTGGCGGACCCGGCGGAGGCGGTGGCCCGCTCGGTGCTGTCGGTCTGGGAGATCGCCGACCGCTACCGGCTGCTGGTGGCCCTCGCGCAGCGGACCGTCACCGTGCAGGGCATCCGCGAGCGGCTCACACCGGTACGGGCGAACAGCGTCCGGCTGCTGCAGCGCGGCCTCGACGAGGGCGCCTTCGCCTCACCGCTGCCCGCGCCGGCGCTGGCGTACGTCCACGAGCAGATCATGTTCGCGCTGATGGAGGCCGTGAACGACGGCCTGCTGGACACACGCGAGGCGGGCCGCTCCGCCGCGGTCACCGTACTGACCGCGGCGGGCGTACCCGCCTCGAAGGCCACCGACCTGGTGGCGAGGGTGAGCGCCTGACACCCGGAGGCCGTATCCGCCGGACTCCGCGTCCGCCGGACACCCGGACGCCGTGTCCGCCGGACGCCCGGACGGCGCACCGACGCCCGGACGGCATGAACCGGACGTCCGGCCCCGGTTCAGGCGGGGCCGGACGTCCGGCGTGTGGGTCAGGCCCTGGCCAGCTCCTTCTCCGCCGGCCCGGCCACCTCGGCGGGGACCTCCGCCGCCCCGTCGTCCAGCAGCGTGGTCTCGTCGAACGGCAGTTCACCGGCGAGCACCAGCCCCACCCGCTCCCTGTCGATCTCCTTGGTCCAGGTGCCGATGAGGACGGTCGCCACCGCGTTGCCCGCGAAGTTGGTCAGCGCCCGCGCCTCGCTCATGAAGCGGTCGATGCCGACGATCAGGCCGACGCCGTCCACCAGCGCGGGCTTGTGCGACTGCAGACCGCCGGCCAGGGTGGCCAGGCCCGCGCCGGTGACACCGGCGGCCCCCTTCGAGGCGACCAGCAGGAACAGCAGCAGCGGGATCTGCTCGCCCACCGACATCGGCGCGCCCATGGCGTCCGCGATGAACAGCGACGCCATGGTCATGTAGATCATGGTGCCGTCGAGGTTGAAGGAGTAGCCGGTCGGGACGGTGATGCCCACGACGGGCTTGCTGACACCCAGGTGCTCCATCTTCGCGATGAGGCGCGGCAGCGCCGACTCCGAGGAGGAGGTGGACAGGATCAGCAGGAACTCCCGGCCGAGGTACCTGAACAGCGTGAGGACGTTCACCCCGGCGACGATCCGCAGCAGCGTGCCGAGGACGACGAAGACGAACAGGAAGCAGGTGACGTAGAAGCCGAGCATCAGCACGGCGAGGCTCTTCAGGGCGTCCACGCCGGCAGAGCCGGTGACGGCCGCGATGGCGCCGAAGGCACCGATCGGCGCCGCCCACATCACCATGGCGAGGATCCGGAAGACCAGCCGCTGGATGTGCTCCACCCCGCGCAGGACCGGCTGCCCGGCGCTGCCCATGGCCTGCAGCGCGAACCCGGCGAGCAGCGCGACGAGCAGGGTCTGCAGCACCTCGCCCTCGGTGAAGGCGGAGACGATCGTCTTGGGGATGATGCCGAGCAGGAACTCGGTGGTGTCCTTGGCCTCCGCGTCGACCTGCGCGTGGCCGACGTCCTTGACCGCGTCGGTGACCGCCAGGCTGGAGCCCGGCTCCAGGATGTTGCCGACGACCAGGCCGATACCGAGGGCGACGAACGACATGGCGAGGAAGTAGCCGAGGGCGATGCCGCCGACGGCACCTACCTTGGCCGCCTTGCGCACCGAACCGATGCCCAGCACGATCGTGCAGAAGATGATCGGCGAGATCATCATCTTGATCAGGTTCACGAAGCCCTTGCCCAGCGGCTTCAGCTCGACCGCGAAATCGGGGGCGGCCAGGCCGACCGCGATACCGGCGGCGACCGCGATGATCACCGCTATGTAGAGGTAGTGGGTGCGGTCCCGCCGGGCGGCGGGTGCGGCAGGTGCCGTATCGGGGGTGCTGCTGGTGGCCACGGCTGCCCTCCTTGACGTCTTCGTCGGCATCACCGGCGTGCGGCTCACGTCCGGGGTGTCTCTCCGCCGGGGGCGCTGCGGGCCGGTCCGGGGAGGGGGAATGCAGGGACTATCTCCCGGGCTGTGAGGGCGGTCACCCTTGCGTTCATTTAGTTCGCGCCGGACACCAGGGGCACACTGACGGCATGCGCCTCCCGTTCCCCCGGCCCCGCAGCCTGGCCGGTCAGCTGTTCGCGATGCAGGCCGTGCTGATCGCGGTCCTGGTCGCCGGGTACGCGCTCTTCTCGTACGTCAGCGACCGGCAGCAGGCCGAGGAGGCGGCGGGCCGGCACGCCACGTCGGTGGCCCGCACGGTCGCGGACTCCCCGTCGGTGCGGGCGGCGATCGGCACCGCCGACCCGTCGGAGGAACTCCAGCCGTACGCGCTGCGCGTCATGCGGGACACCGACGTCGACTTCGTGACGATCATGAACCCGGCGGGCATCCGCTGGACCCACCCCGACCCGGCCCAGATCGGCCGGCACTTCCTCGGCAACACAGGGCGCGCGCTGAAGGGCGTGACCTTCACCGAGACCTACACCGGCACCCTCGGCCCGTCGGTGCGCGCGGTCACCCCGGTCGAGGACTCCGGCGGGCGCATCGTCGGCCTGGTCAGCGCGGGCATCCGGGTCGAGGCGATCAGCGAGCGGGTGCAGGACCAGGTGACGGCGCTGCTGGGGGTGGCGGGCGGCGCGCTGGTGCTGGGCGCCGTGGGGACGTACGTGATCAACGCACGCCTGCGGCGGCACACCCACGGCATGAACGCGGCGGAGCTCAGCCGGATGCACGACTACCACCAGGCGGCGCTGCACGCGGTGCGCGAGGGGCTGCTGATGCTGGACGGGCAGTACCGGGTGGCGCTGATCAACGACGGCGGGCGGGAGCTGCTGGGGCTGGGCGCGGACGCGGTGGGCACGTCGGTGGCCGAGCTGGGACTGCCGGCCCCGCTGACGGGGGCGCTCCTGGCGTCGGAGCCGAGGGTCGACGAGGTGCATCTGACGGCGGACCGGGTGCTGGTGGTGAACACCTCCCCGGTGTCCGGCGGGGAGCGCCGGGGCACCGTGGTGACGCTCCGCGACGTGACCGAACTCCAGTCCCTGATGGGCGAGCTGGACTCCGAGCGGGGCTTCACCCAGGCGCTGCGCTCGCAGGCCCACGAGGCGGCGAACCGGCTGCACACGGTGGTCTCGCTGATCGAGCTGGGCCGGGCCGAGGAGGCGGTGGACTTCGCGACCGCCGAGCTGGAGCTGGCGCAGGCGCTCACCGACCAGGTGGTGGCGGCGGTGGGCGAGCCGGTGCTGGCCGCGCTGCTGCTGGGCAAGACGGCCCAGGCCAACGAGCGGGGCGTGGAGCTGGTGGTCTCGCGGGACAGCCGGCTGGACGACGGGGTGCTGCCGGCCTCCCTGTCGGCGCGGGACCTGGTGACCATCCTCGGCAACCTGATCGACAACGCCGTGGACGCGGCGCAGGGCAGCGTGGGCGCGCGGGTGACGGTGACGGCGTACGCGGGCGAGGAGGAACTGGTCCTGCGGGTCGCCGACACCGGCGAGGGCGTCCACCCGGACCACGCCGACCTGGTCTTCCAGCGCGGCTTCTCCACGAAACCGGCCGGTCCCGGGGGCCGCGGGCTCGGCCTGGCGCTGGTACGGCAGGCTGTGCAGCGACATGAGGGGGCGCTGTCGGTCGCGCGGGCCGAGGGCGGCGGGGCGGAGTTCACGGTGCGGCTGCCGTTGCGCGGGGGCGTCACGGCGACCGCGCCGTCGCCGGTGAGTGGAGGCAGCGCGTGACGAGTGATCAGCCGATCCGGGTGCTGGTCGTCGAGGACGACCCGGTGGCCGCGGACGCGCATGTGATGTACGTCGGGCGGGTGCCGGGGTTCGTCGTGGTCGGCAAGGCGCACACCGGGGCGGAGGCGCGGCGGATGCTCGACCGGGCGCCGGTCGATCTCCTCCTGCTGGACCTGCACCTGCCGGACGGGCACGGGTTGCAGCTGGCGCGGTCGCTGCGGGCGGCCGGCTACCACGCGGACGTCATAGCCGTGACCTCGGCACGGGACCTCGCCGTGGTCCGGGAAGGGGTGTCGCTGGGCGTCGTCCAGTACGTGCTGAAACCATTCACCTTCGCGACACTGCGGGACCGCCTGGTCCGCTACGCCGAGTTCCGCCGGGCGGTCGGCGAGGCCGGCGGCCAGGACGAGGTCGACCGGGCACTCGCCGCCCTGCGCGCGCCGGGGCCCGCGGCGCTCCCGAAGGGGCTGAGCGCGCCGACGCTGGAGCGGGTGACGGGAGTTGTGCGCAAGGCGGAGGAAGGACTGACTGCGGCGGGGGTGGCCGAGGCGGTGGGGATATCGCGGATCACGGCTCGGCGGTATCTGGAGCACCTGGTGGAGGCGGGGAGGGCCGAGCGGAGGCCGGTTTACGGGCAGGTGGGGAGGCCGGAGTTGGTTTATCGGTGGGTTCGGGGGGTTCTGGGGCAGCGGTGAGGGCTTCGGCCATGTCTCGAGACATGGCTGCTTCGGTGGGGGCGTTGGCCCGGGTGTAGGCGTCGGCGGCCTGGAGCCAGTGGGCACGGGCTTCGGCGAGGCGGTGGGCGGTCAGGTGGGTGATGGCGAGGTTGTACAGGACGCGGCCTGTCCCGTACCAGTCCTCGAACTCCCGGCAGACCGCCAGGCTCCTGTCGAACGCCTCGATCGCCTCCGCCACCCGACCCGCCTCCCGCAGCGCGAGCCCGAGATTGTTCCACACCGTGGCCTCGCCGTGGTGGTCCCCGGATGTCTGGAACAGGTCCCGGGCACCCGTGTGGGCCTCGATCGCCTCCGCCACCCGGCCCGCCTCCTGCAGGGCGATGCCGAGGTTGTTCCACGCCATGGCCTCGCGGTGGCGGTCCCCGGCGACATGAGACAGGTCCCGGGCACGGGTGTGGGCGTCGATCCCCTCCTCCTTCCGGCCCGCTTCCCGCAGGGCGATGCCGAGGTTGTTCCACGAGGCGGCCTCGCGGTGGTGGTCCCCGGCGGTCCGGAACAGGTCCCGGGCGCGTGTGTGGGCCTCGATCGCCTCCGCCGCCCGGCCGGTCTCCTTCAGGGCGATCCCTAGACTGGTCCACGCGGCGGCCTCGCCGTAGCGGTCCCTCCCACGGTAGGCGGCCCCTTGCGCGGCTCGGCAGACGGCGATCTTGTCGTCGAAGTACCGCCGCCAGTCGAGATACTCCGTCAGAGACAGAGCCAGACGCACCGCCGTCTCCGCGAACATGTCCTGCTCCGCCCACGACACCGCGGCCACCAGCCCCGCCCGCTCCCCGTCCAGCCAAGCCAGTGCCTGACCCCGGTCCGCGAACAGCTCCGGCTCCGGCATTCCCGGCAGCCACCGCAGGCGGTCGTCAGCCGCCCCGGCCCACAGGGCGTAGAACTCCAGCACCCGCTCCCGCGCCGCCACCGCCTCCTCCCGCAGCCCTTCATCCTCAGCGGCCACACCCGCCCCGAACATCCGCACCAAGTCGTGCAGCCGCCACCTCCCGCGCGTGCTTCCCCGCTCCACAAGGTGGGCCTGGACCAGCCCTCTGAGATCGCGCAGCGGAGCGGTCTCCGTGCCGACCAGCGCCGCGGCGGCCTCCTCGCTCACCTCCGGGCCGGGGGCAAGGGCGAGCAACCTCAGCAGCCGGGCCTGTCCGGCCGGCAACCGGCGGTAGGAGAGCGCGAAGGCGGCGCGCACGCTGCGTTCACCGTCTTCCAGGTCGGCAAGGAGATCACGTGACGCCTCCAGTTCGCCGACGAGTTCCATGACCGGCTTGTCCCGTTCCGCGGCCAGCAACGCCGCCGAGATCCTGAGCGCGAGGGGCAAGTGCCCGCAGAGCGCCGCGAGTCGCCGGGCCGCCTCGGATTCGTCAGTGATCCTGCGGTCGTCGAGATCGGCGATCCGCAGGGCGCGGTCGAGGAGTTCCTTCGATCCCGTGGCTGTGAGCTGGTTCAACGGCAGCAGACGAGCCGGGAGTTGAGGCAGCCGGTTCCTGGACGTCACCAGAACCCGATGCCGCGCGTCCCCCGGGAGTAACGGCCTCACCTGCTCCGGGGACGACGCGTTGTCAGCCAGGATCAGCATGGGGCCCCGGTCCCCGGCCCTCTCGGCCAGCACCGACCGGTACAGCACGGCCCGTTCGTCCGCCGTGGCCGGGACGTGCTCGGGCTCGACCCCCAGCGCCCGCAGCAGCGACTGCAGCGCCTGTTCGGCGGTGACCGGCGCCTCGTCGTAGCCGTGCAGGTCGACGAAGAGCACCCCGCCCGGGAACCACCCCCGCTCCCGGGCTTGGTGCGCGGCCGTCACCGCCAGCGCGGTCTTGCCGATGCCGCCGAGCCCGGACACGGCGGTCACGAGAACGGCCTCCTCCGCCGCCCCGTCCAGGGCGGCCAGCAACCGCCCCAGTTCGTCATCCCGCCCCGTGAAGCCGGCCGCCGGGGCTGGTAACGAGTCCAACGCCGTGGGTGCCGGGGCCCGCCCGCCGTACTCGACCTTCCCGATGACGGGGCCGGCGAAGTCACCCCCCTCGAAGTGGACGTGATCCTCGTACGCGCTCCTCACGCAGCGTCACCGCCCCGTCCCCGCTCTCCCAGCGCATAACGCACCACGAACACCCCGACCCCCACCACGGCCCCAGCCTCAACAACCGACACGGCCAGCAGTCCGCCCGACACCTGCCCGCCGCCCCAGTAGACACACAGACCGCTCATCGGCACGACGCAGAACGCCAGCACATCCACCACGCACTGCACGATCTTGCGCGCCGCCCGCCGCGCGTCGTTGCGATGAAACGTCTCCCAGCCGAAGACGTCCGTCGCACCGGCGAGTTGCGCCAGCCGCGGCCCCAGCTCCCCCCGTACGTACCGCCCGATCGCAGAGATCTTCTCGTCGTTGACCAAGTAGGTCCAGCCCAGCACCACGCACACCGGCGGCAGCGCCAGCAGCATCTCCGTGCGCTTGGCCTGCACCGCCGCCGCGATGACGGCGGCCACGACGGCCAGCGTCACGTACAGCAGGTTGTCCCGGAAGCCGATCCGCGCCTTCTGCTCGTCCTTGACGCTCTGGTACTCGGCGAGCAGCAACTGCCCCGCCGTGACGTCCTGTTCAGCCACTCGGACCCGCCCCTTCCCCCGAACCCATGGCAGTACCTTAGATGCGTGCCAGAGACAAAGCCCACCGTCGTGGTCCTCACCGCACTCGCACTCGAATACGCGGCCGTACGCGCGCACATCACCGACCGCGAGGAGAGAATCCTCCCCGGCCGCATCCCGGTCGAGATGGGCCGCCTGGCCGACAGCCCCTGGCGGGTGGCCCTCGCCGAGCTGGGCGAAGGCGCCCTGAACGCGGCGTCGTTGACGACGCAGATCCTCACCGGCCTGGACGCGGAGGCGGTGCTGTTCGTCGGCATCGCGGGCAGCCTGAAGAAGGACATCGGCATCGGGGACGTCGTCCTGGGAACCAAGGTCTACGGCATACACGGCGGCAAGTGGGCGAACGGCCGCTTCCTCTCCCGGCCGGAGGCCTGGCACGCGTCGCTCCCTCTCGTCCAGGCGGCCCGTTCGGCGGTACGGGACATGGAGGACGTACGCCCGCACTTCAAGCCGATCGCCGCCGGGGACGTGGTCCTGGCAGATGCACGGGCCGAGATCGCCGCCCACCTCCGCGAGCACTACAACGACGCCGCCGCGATCGAGATGGAAGGCTCGGGCGCGGCCCACGCGGCGCATGTGAACGGGCAGTTGGACGCGCTGGTGGTCCGGGGCATCAGCGACCGCGCCGACGCACGCAAGAGCAGGGGCGACGCGGCCGGCCACCAGGAACGGGCGGCCGAACAGGCGGCGGAGGTGGCGATGGCGGTGCTGCGCAAGCACCGGCCGCGCGACCGAGCCTCAGCCTCCAGCAGTGGCACCGGCACCGAGGAGGGCCCCCAACCCCCTGTATACGGCGGCGACCACATCCACTTCGAGGGCGGCACCTTCCACGGACCGGTCATCGGAAAGATCGCCGATCGACAGCCGTCCGGTCAGTGGCCGTAAGGAGCCGATCCACGGCCCGGTCCCGGTCGCGACCGCCACACTCCCGCCCCGCCCTCCCGGCTTCACCGGCCGCTCGGCAGAACTGGATCGCCTGCTCCCCCGCCTCGCGCCCACGTCGGACGAGAGCACCCCGCTGCCCATCTCCGCCGTCACCGGCATGGGCGGCATCGGCAAGACGGCACTCGCGGTGGAGGCGGCGCACCGGGCGCGGGCACCGGTTTTCCGCCCACCGTGCACCTGCACCGGGACCCGTGTGCGGCCGAGCGCACCTCCGGGCGCCGGGAAAGGGACGATCGGCCACCCGCCCCCGTACGTTCCTACAATGCGTGATTGTGTCCGAACCGACCGTGTTCACACCGGCGGCCCGGGCCTAGCTTGGTGCCCCGTGCGCCGACCCTCACCTCATGCCCAGCAGCCCGGCCCCCCGTTCAACGCCCCCGCCGCCCGCCGGCTGAGGGCGGCACTCGGCATGGGGCCCGAGCACGTCGCCCACGCGCTGTGCGTCTCGTACGGGCTGCCGTACGTCACGCCGGACCACGTGATCGCCTGGGAGCGCGGGACGCTCACGCCGAGCAGCCCGGAGCTGACCGCGCTCGCGGGCGTGCTGTGGTGTTCCCCGGGGGAGCTGATCGGGCGGCCCCGCACCCTGCGCGAGCACCGCATCGCCCGCGGCCTGGCCCCGGAGGACGTGGCCCGGGCGGTGGGCATGGACCTGCCCGGCTACCTGCGGATGGAGGAGACGGGCAAGTGGCGCGGCAACGACCGGCAGGGCGCCGGGCTCGCCGAGGCGCTGCGGCTGTCGCCGGCGGAGCTGGTCACGGTCACCGGGCGCGAGGCCCGGCTGGTGGAGTTGCTGCACAGCGCGGTGAGCACGCGCTGGCAGGCCTACGTGCGGCCGGTGGGGAAGGTCGTGTCGCTGGACCGGCGGGTCCTGGAGGGCACGCTGCGGCGGCTGCACGAGGACTACCAGGGCCGTATGGCGGCCACGCTGAGCTGGGGCGGCGGGGGCGGCGAGTCCGGCGAGGCGGGGCGTGAGTACCTCGCCGGGATCGTCGACACCTTCTGGGCCGCGGTGGAGGACCAGCGCGGTTAGAAGACCGACTCCGTCTCGTCCATCCGGTCCTTCGGGACCGTCTTCAGCTCGGTGACGGCCTCGGCCAGCGGCACCATCACGATGTCGGTGCCGCGCAGCGCGGTCATCCGGCCGAAGTCGCCCCGGTGGGCGGCCTCCACCGCGTGCCAGCCGAAGCGGGTGGCCAGGACGCGGTCGTACGCGGTGGGTACGCCGCCGCGCTGGACGTGGCCGAGGATGACCGGGCGGGCCTCCTTGCCGAGCCGCTTCTCCAGTTCGTACGCGAGCGCGGTGCCGATGCCGCGGAAGCGCTCGTGGCCGTACTGGTCGATCTCGCCCTTGCCGTAGTCCATGGTGCCGTCGGCGGGGTGGGCGCCCTCGGCGACGCAGATGACGGCGAACTTCTTGCCGCGCGAGAAGCGCTCCTCGACCATCTTCACCAGGTCGGCCGGGTCGAAGGCGCGCTCGGGAAGGCAGATGCCGTGGGCACCGGCGGCCATGCCGGACTCCAGGGCGATCCAGCCGGCGTGCCGGCCCATGACCTCGACGACCATCACGCGCTGGTGGGACTCGGCCGTCGTCTTCAGGCGGTCCATCGCCTCGGTGGCGACGCCGACGGCCGTGTCGAAGCCGAATGTGCGGTCGGTGGAGGAGATGTCGTTGTCGATGGTCTTCGGGACGCCGACCACGGGCAGGCCCGCGTCGCTGAGCATCCGCGCCGCCGTCAGCGTGCCCTCGCCGCCGATCGGGATCAGCGCGTCGATGCCGAAGTCGCGGGCGATGTCGGGGGCGTTCTCGCAGGCCTCGCGCAGCCGGTCGCGCTCCAGGCGGGAGGAGCCGAGGATGGTGCCGCCGCGGGCCAGGATGCCGCTGACGGACTCCAGGTCGAGGCTGCGGTAGCGGCTGTCCAGCAGCCCGGCGTAGCCGTCGACGAAGCCGATCACCTCGTCGCCGTAGTGGGTGACCGCTCGGTGCACGACCGACCGGATCACTGCGTTCAGGCCGGGGCAGTCGCCGCCTGCGGTGAGAACTCCGATACGCATCGTGCTGTGTCTCCTGCTCGCTTCTGATCCGGTGAGCCAGTGCCGATTGTTTCATGCTCCCCCGGCGGCCGCCGAACCCCCGGAGCCGGTCTCCCGGCCCCTTTCCACGGGACCTTGGTCCCGGCCGGACGGGCCTGATCTGACGGGCACCTAGTCCACCCCGAAGGGTATTGTCAAGAGGGTTCCGCTCACTCCGGTGGGCGATTTTTGTACAGAGAACGCCCCTCGAAGAACGCCCTCCCACAGAACGCCCCTCACGAGCGAGAACGGAGATCACGCGTGACGCGCAGCGTGTACGTGACCGGCATCGACCGCGGCGACGGCCGGCAGGTCGTCGAGCTGGGGGTCATGGAGCTGCTGACCCGGCAGGTCGACCGGGTGGGCGTCTTCCGCCCCCTGGTCCACGACGGCCCCGACCGTCTGTTCGACCTGCTGCGGGCCCGCTACCGGCTGACCCAGGACCCGGCGACGGTCTACGGCATGGACTACCAAGAGGCGTCCGCGCTCCAGGCCGAACAGGGCACCGACGAGCTGGTGGCCACCCTGGTGGACCGCTTCCACCTGGTCGCGCGGGACTACGACGTCGTCCTCGTCCTCGGCACCGACTTCGCCGACACCCAGCTCCCGGACGAGCTGGCGATGAATGCGCGCCTCGCCAACGAGTTCGGCGCGTCGGTGATCCCGGTGGTCGGCGGGCGCAAGCAGACCGCCGAGGCGGTGCGCGCCGAGACCCGCAACGCCTTCCGGGCGTACGACGGACTGGGCTGCGACGTGCTGGCGATGGTCGTCAACCGGGTGGCCCGCGCCGACCGCGAGGTGATAGCCGAGCGGCTCGCCGACCGCCTCCCCGTGCCCTGCTACGTGCTGCCCGACGAGCCCGCGCTGTCCGCTCCGACGGTCGCCCAGATCAGCCACTCCCTCGGGGCGAAGGTGCTGCTCGGCGACGACTCGGGGCTCGCCCGGGACGCGCTGGACTTCGTCTTCGGCGGTGCCATGCTGCCGACCTTCATCAAGGCCCTGACCCCCGGCTGCATGGTCGTCACCCCCGGCGACCGCGCGGATCTGCTGGTGGGCGCGCTGGCCGCGCACAGCGCGGGGACCCCGCCGATCGCCGGTGTGCTGCTCACCCTGGACGAGCGGCCCGGCGACGAGATCCTCACCCTCGCCGCCCGCCTCGCCCCCGGGACCCCGGTGATCTCGGTGCCCGGCTACAGCTTCCCGACCGCCGAACAGCTCTTCGCGATGGAGGGCAAGCTGAACGCGGCCACGCCGCGCAAGGCGGAGACGGCGCTCGGCCTGTTCGAGCGGCACGTCGACACCGCCGACCTGCTGGGACGGGTGTCCGCGCCGAGCAGCGACCGGGTCACGCCGATGATGTTCGAGCACAAGCTGCTGGAGCAGGCCCGCTCCGACCTGCGGAGGGTGGTGCTGCCGGAGGGCACCGAGGAGCGGGTGCTGCACGCGGCGGAGGTGCTGCTGCGGCGCGGGGTGTGCGAGCTGACCCTGCTGGGCCCCGTCGACCAGATCCGCAAGAAGGCCGCCGACCTCGGCATCGACCTCGGCGACTCGCACCTGATCGACCCGGCGACCAGCGAGCTGCGCGACGCCTTCGCGGAGAAGTACGCCAAGCTGCGCGCCCACAAGGGCGTCACCGTGGAGCTGGCCTACGACGTGGTCTCCGACGTCAACTACTTCGGCACCTTGATGGTCCAGGAGGGCCTCGCCGACGGCATGGTCTCCGGCTCGGTGCACTCCACCGCCGCGACGATCCGCCCGGCGTTCGAGATCATCAAGACCCGGCCGGGCGGCGGCGGCCCCGGGGACGCCTCGATCGTGTCCTCGGTGTTCTTCATGTGCCTGGCCGACAAGGTCCTGGTCTACGGCGACTGCGCGGTGAACCCCGACCCGAACGCCGAGCAGCTCGCCGACATCGCCATCCAGTCGGCGGCGACCGCCGCGCGGTTCGGTGTGGAGCCGAGGATCGCGATGCTGTCGTACTCGACGGGTACTTCCGGGACCGGCGCCGACGTGGACAAGGTGCGCCAGGCGACCGAGCTGGTGCGGGAGCGCCGGCCCGACCTGAGGATCGAGGGGCCGATCCAGTACGACGCGGCCGTGGAGCCGACGGTCGCCGCTACCAAGCTGCCGGGGTCGGAGGTCGCCGGGCAGGCGACCGTGCTGATCTTCCCGGACCTCAACACCGGCAACAACACCTACAAGGCCGTGCAGCGCTCGGCCGGCGCCATCGCGGTCGGGCCGGTACTGCAGGGTCTGCGCAAGCCGGTCAACGACCTGTCCCGGGGCGCCCTCGTCCAGGACATCGTCAACACCGTCGCCATCACGGCGATCCAGGCGCAGTCCTCGGACTCCGCCGGCTCTGTCGATTCCGCGGAGCCGTCCCCCGCCCTGACCACCCCGAGCGAGAAGGCAACCGCCCAGTGAGCAGCGCCACCCGAGTCCTCGTCCTGAACTCCGGCTCCTCGTCGGTGAAGTACCAGCTGCTCGACATGCGCGACGAGGCCCGGCTGGCGGCCGGACTCGTCGAACGCATCGGCGAGCAGACGTCCCGGCTGAAGCACTCCCCGCTCGCCCGCGGCGGCGAGAGCCGGGAGTGGAGCGGCCCGATCGCCGACCATGACGCCGCGCTGAAGGCCGTGGCCACCGAGCTGGCCAAGGACGGGCTGGGGCTCGACTCGCCGGAACTGGTGGCGATCGGGCACCGGGTGGTGCACGGCGGCAAGCACTTCACCGCGCCGACCGTCATCGACGAGAGAGTGCTCGCCGAGATCGAGCGGCTGATCCCGGTCGCCCCGCTGCACAACCCGGCGAACCTGACGGGCATCCGCACCGCCCGGCACCTGCGTCCGGACCTGCCGCAGGTCGCCGTGTTCGACACCGCGTTCCACACCACGATGCCGGAGGCGGCGGCGCGCTACGCGATCGACGTGCGGACCGCCGACGAGCACCGGGTGCGCCGCTACGGCTTCCACGGCACCTCACACGCGTACGTCTCCCGGGCGACGGCGAAGCTGCTCGGCAAGGCGCCCGAAGAGGTGAACGTCATCGTGCTGCACCTGGGCAACGGGGCGTCCGCGTCGGCCGTCGAGCGAGGCCGCTGCGTCGACACCTCGATGGGGCTGACACCCTTGGAAGGGCTGGTGATGGGTACGCGCTCGGGTGATGTGGATCCCGCGGTCATCTTCCATTTGGCACGTGTTGGCGGAATGTCCATCGACGAAATCGACACTCTTCTCAACAAGAAGAGCGGGCTGATCGGCCTGTGCGGCGACAACGACATGCGCGAGATCCGGCGCCGGATCGACGAGGGCGACCAAGAGGCGAAGCTCGCCTTCGACATCTACATTCACCGTTTGAAGAAGTACATAGGCGCCTATTACGCCGTGCTCGGCACCGTGGACGCGGTGGCGTTCACCGCCGGCGTCGGCGAGAACGCGGCACCGGTACGGGCGGCGGCCGTCGCGGGCCTGGGGGCCCTGGGCCTCGCGGTGGACGACGAGCTGAACGCGGTGCTCGGCGACGAGCCGCGGCTGATCTCACCGGCGCACGCGCCGGTCGCGGTCGCGGTGGTGCCGACGGACGAGGAACTGGAGATCGCGACACAGACCTACGCACTGGTCGGGAAAGGCAACTGAGAGGAAAGCAACTGAGCGCGAACCCTCTCACTTGTACCTTCCGCCAGACGGAATATTCCGTAGCGAAACAAACCGATAGGATCGATCCATGCGCCGTTCGAAAATCGTCTGTACTCTCGGCCCCGCGGTCGACTCCCATGAGCAGCTCGTCGCACTGATCGAGGCGGGCATGAACGTGGCCCGCTTCAACTTCAGCCACGGCTCGCACGCAGAGCACCAGGGCCGGTACGACCGGGTCCGTGCCGCCGCCAAGGAGACCGGCCGGGCCGTCGGTGTCCTCGCCGACCTCCAGGGCCCGAAGATCCGACTGGAGACCTTCGCCGAGGGCCCGGTCGAGCTGGTGCGCGGTGACGAGTTCACCATCACCACCGAGGACGTGCCGGGTGACAGGACGATCTGCGGCACCACCTACAAGGGGCTGCCCGGTGACGTCACCAAGGGCGACCAGGTCCTCATCAACGACGGCAACGTCGAACTGAAGGTCACCGAGGTCGAGGGCCCCCGGGTGCGGACGATCGTCATCGAGGGCGGTGTCATCTCCGACCACAAGGGCATCAACCTGCCCGGCGCGGCCGTCAACGTGCCCGCGCTGTCCGAGAAGGACGTCGAGGACCTGCGGTTCGCCCTCCGGATGGGCTGCGACATGGTCGCCCTGTCCTTCGTCCGGGACGCCAAGGACGTCGACGACGTGCACCGCGTCATGGACGAGGAGGGCCGCCGGGTCCCCGTCATCGCCAAGGTGGAGAAGCCGCAGGCGGTGGAGAACATGGAGGACGTCGTGATGGCGTTCGACGGTGTGATGGTCGCGCGCGGCGACCTCGCCGTCGAGTACCCGCTCGAGAAGGTCCCCATGGTGCAGAAGCGCCTCATCGAGCTGTGCCGCCGCAACGCCAAGCCGGTGATCGTCGCGACCCAGATGATGGAGTCGATGATCACCAACTCGCGCCCGACCCGCGCCGAGGCCTCCGACGTGGCCAACGCGATCCTGGACGGTGCCGACGCGGTCATGCTCTCCGCCGAGTCCTCGGTCGGCGCCTACCCGATCGAGACCGTGAAGACCATGTCGAAGATCGTCACCGCGGCCGAGCAGGAGCTGCTCTCCAAGGGCCTGCAGCCGCTGGTCCCCGGCAAGAAGCCGCGCACCCAGGGCGGTTCGGTCGCCCGCGCGGCCTGCGAGATCGCCGACTTCCTCGGCGGCAAGGGCCTCATCGCCTTCACCAAGTCCGGTGACACGGCCCGCCGTCTGTGCCGCTACCGCGCGGTCCAGCCGATCATCGCCTTCACCACGGACGAGTCCACCCGCAACCAGCTCACCCTCAGCTGGGGCGTGGAGTCCCACGTCGTGCCGTTCATCAGCAGCACCGACGAGATGGTGGACCTGGTCGACCAGGAGGTCACCAAGCTGGGACGCTTCGGCGCCGGCGACACGGTCATCATCACCGCCGGCTCACCCCCCGGCGTCCCCGGCACGACCAACATGGTCCGCGTCCACCACCTGGGCGGCGGCGCGCGAGACTGACGCCGGTCTCCCCCCACTACACCGAGGGCGCCCCCTGCTCCATTTGGCAGGGGGCGCCCTCGGCGCGGGTGCGGCTTCCGGACTGGCCTGGGGGGTGTCAGTCGGTGGTGTACTGCCGCATTCCGGGGATGGTCAGGGTGCCGCCGAACTGGGCGGCCTGGGTGACCTTCACGTTGGTGAAGTAGATCCAGGGCAGGTCCAGCGGGGGCGGGTTGTCCGGGGTGAAGGTGACCGGGATCAGGCCGAGCAGGTTGCCGGAGATGCTCTCGGTGTACATCACCGTGTCACCGCCGCGGATGGTGGACGTGGTGCCCTTGCCCGCCTGCACGTGGTAGGTCTTGCCGACCGTCTTGTCCTTGACGATCTGGTGCAGGTCACCGATGTCGGTGCCCTTGGAGATGACGTACTTCAGCACCTTCTTCTTGGTGCCGCTGCGGGTCTGCACCTCGACTATGCCCTGGTAGTCGGCGCCGTTGAGCGTCAGCGAACTGGCCTGGAGGTACCACGGCTCGTCGGCCACGGCGATCTTGTTGTCGACGCCGCCGCCGTCCTCCGCGGCGATCGGGCAGTTCGCCGGGTCCACGGTGGAGGAGGCGCTGGGGGCCGGCGAGTCGGCGGCCGTCCCGGCCGCGTCCTTGGCGGCCTCGGTGACCTTCTTTTCCGTCTCGGCGGCGGTGCCGGTCGCCTTCTCGGCCGTGCCCCCGACGGTCTTCTTCACCGTCTCGGTGACCTTGCCGGTCGTCCCGCTCCCGGTGCCGGACCCGCTGCCGGAGGTGTCCTTGTCCGCGTCGTCGGACGTGCCGGACGAGTCCGAGGAGCCGGACGTCTGGGTAGCGGAAGGCGACGGGCTCGCCGTCGGCTCGGAACCGGAGTCACCCGTCCCGCTGCCGCCGGTGAAGATGTCGGTGATGGCGCCGCCGATGACCTCCAGCAGGTTCTCGCTGGTCGGTGACTCCGACGGGGTCGGAGCGGCGTCGGACGTCGCCGACTGCTCCGTCTTGGTGCCCGAGGCGGTCGAGGACGGCGAGGGGCTCGGCTCGGACTTGGCGTCCCCGTCGTCGGAACCTGAATCCGACGAAGAGGACGAACCAGAGGAAGAGGAAGAGGAAGAGGAAGAACCGGACTTGCCGTCCGAGGACGAGGAGTCCTGCGAACTCTCGGAGCCCTGCGTGTCCTCGGAATCACCCCCGGACGTCTTGTCGCCGCCGCTCGCGTCCTTCGACGCGGACGGCGAGGGAGCCTCCGGCTCCGTGACCTCGCCGGCCTCCAGGGCCTTCATGCAGGCCTCGTACTCCTGGGCCGTCATGTGGTCCGCGGAGCTGGCCGCCGGGTTGTTGTCGGCGACCGCGAAGGAGCCGGTGAAGCCCATGCCCATGAGGACGGCGGTGGGCATCGCCGCCATGGCTATCGCCCGGCCGCCGGGCATGTGGAACCTGGTGAACAGCGGCTTCCGGGGTGCCGCGTGGCGCGGTCCGGATCTCTCACGGGATGATTCCGCGTCAGTCCCGTGGGTGACCTCGTCAGTCGGCACTGTGCCTCCCGTTCGCCCCGTTGGCCGGGGTCGTTCCTGACAGATCCTTGGTCTCGTCCGGCTCGTCGGCGGGCAGCGGGGTTCCGGCCTCGGGCAGCGGGATGCCCGCGTCGGGCCCCGCGTCAGCCGGGGCGCCCCCGTCGACGGGGGCGTCTCCGTCGTCCACCGCGCCGCCCTTCGCCACGGCCCCGCCCCCCTTGGCCGGCGCCCAGGCGACCGCCATGGCGCCGCCGAACATCGCGAACAGGAAGCCGACGAGGAAGCCGCCGAAGTTGGAGACGGGGATCGACACCAGCGCCAGCAGAATCGCCGCGACACCCGCGAAGGTCCGCACGTGCTGCTGGAACCAGAGACTGAAGCCCAGCACCACCAGCAGTACGCCGATGATCAGCGATCCGGCTCCGGCCGTGGTGGACATCGCGACCGTCAACTGGCCGAAGTGGAGTTTCGCGTACGGGAAGTACATGATCGGTACGCCGCCGATCATGACGTACAGACCCGCCCAGAACGGACGGCCACCCCGCCAGGCGCGGAAGTTCCGCCGAAGGACCCGGAGGTAGTGCTCATCGCGGCCAGGCACGGCAGGAGTCTCGGCGCTCATGGAAAACAGCTCCCTGGTACGGCTGTGGTGAGGGTGGTACTGCGATGGAGATACAGGGGGATGCTGAGCCGCGGGTGGTGCGGTGACGGGCGGGGTGCGGCCGGGAGCCCCGGCCGCACCCCGGCCCGTCAGTGAGCGCCTAGTAGCACTCGACACCCTTGCCGCTGCCCCAGCTCAGACCCATGTGGAGGTTGGCGAGCTTGAAGGTGCCGGCCGTGGTGGCCCACGCCGTCTGCTTCACGCCGGTCAGCGTCACCTCGTCGGCCTGCTGAGCGAACCCGTACGGGCTCGACGTGTGCTTCTCGTACTCACCGGCCTTCGGCTTCGGGCCCTTGGTGGCACTGCCGGCCGCGACGCCGATGTCGATCTGCTTGAACACGGCGTTCTCGGCGTCGAGGTTGGCGACGTCGATGTAGAGCTGCTCCGCGGCGACGGGCGTGCCCTTGTCACCCGCGGTCAGCTTCAGCGTGACCGACTTGTTCAGGAACGGGATCGGCGTGACGACGGACTGGCACATGTTGGTGATGCTGGCGTCGTTGAACGCCGAGACCGCCACCGGGTGGGCCTGGTTCTCACTGCCGTCGAGGCTCTTGCCGGTGTCGAGGGAGCCGTACTGGGTGAAGCCGTGGCCGACGAGCTCGCCCGCCGACACCTTGAACTCCTGCCCCGACACACTGAACGACGCGGCAAGAGCGCCCTGCGCGAGGGCGACACCTATCGCGGCCGTCGCGGCGACGCTGGGCACCATGACCACAGCGAACCGCTTCCATCTGGTCCCGCCACGCACCTGGGACTCCATATTTCCTCCTTCTCGGACGTACATCTCCTGCTCCGGGTCGCCGCCGTGAACGGCGGTTCGGCCGGGCAGAGATGGGAGAAGTGCTACGTCCTCGGGAAGGGGAGCGCCCGCGCTCGGCGGCACGGATACCGTGCCCGAATCACCGGCGATCACCCCCGAGCGACAACCACTGGTCGCGCCTGACACGCATCACGCACAACCTTGCCGGACAGGCTTCACGGTGGGTGGGACACCCGTTGCGAAGACCCCCCTGTCCAAGGGCCGGCGTCACTGCCGCCGACCCTGCTCGGTGGGGACCCAGGAAGTCCCGTGACCCGATTGGCTGTCGGGGTACGGGAAGGGACCGAGCGTGGCCGATCGTGGTGCATTCTCGGCCCGGGCACAAGGGGGTTCGTTACTCGCTAGTAACGGCCGGATAACCGGATCACGACCCGCAGGCCTCCTCCGGCGACGCTCGGTGGCGCCAAGTGGCCGGACAAAACTATTGATCGTTGGACAGAACCAGACAGAACAAGAGGCCTGACTTACTGCTAGTAACAGCCTGCGCGATTACCAAGATTTGGTAAAGCGCGGTCGCGCCGGGGCCCCGTCGACAGAACCTTCACCCAGGCACCACGCACCGGCCGCCCGACGGCCGGTGGTGACGAGGCCCCCGCGCCGGCGGTCAGAACAGCGCGCGCGCCAGGGCCCGGCGGGCCGCGGCCACCCGCGGATCGTCCGCGCCCACGACCTCGAACAGCTCCAGCAGGCGCAGCCGTACGGCGTCCCGGTCGCTGCCCGCGGTCCGCGCGACCGTGTCGGTCAGCCGCCCGAAGGCGTCCTCGACGTGGCCGCCCACCAGGTCCAGGTCGGCGGCGGCGATCTGCGCGGCGGGGTCGGCCGGCCGGTCCGCGGCGTCCTTGCGCACCTGCTGCGGGTCCGCGCCCTGCACCCGCTGGAGCAACTCCGCCTGCGCGAGGCCCAGCTTGGCCTCGGTGTTGCCCGGGTCGTCGGCGAGGACGTTCTTGTAGGCCTGGACCGCGCCGCCCAGATCACCGGCGTCCAGCGCCCGTACGGCCGCCTCCAGGAGCGCGTCGTACGGGCCCTCCGGCTCGGCGGCGGCAGCGGGCGCACCGCCCGGCTCCGCCTCGGGATCGACGGTCAGACCGGTCAGCCCGAAGCGCTGCTCGGCGACCTGCACCAACTGGTCGAGGGTCTGCCGGATCTCCGCCTCGCCGGCGGCCCCCTGGAAGAGCGGCAGCGCCTGCCCGGCGACGACGGCGAACACCGCCGGGATCCCCTGGATCCCGAACTGCTGCATCAGCATCTGGTTGGCGTCGACATCGATCTTGGCGAGCAGGAAGCGCCCGTTGTACTCGACGGCCAGCCGCTCCAGCACCGGGCTCAGCTGCTTGCAGGGCTGGCACCACTCGGCCCAGAAGTCGATGACGACGGGCACCTCGGCGGAGCGCTGCAGTACATCGCGCTCGAAGCCGGCCTCGTCGACGTCGATGACGAGGTCGGCGGGCGAGACGCCCCCTCCCCCGCCCTTCCGGGCCGCTTCGGCGCGCGCCTGCTCCGCCTTCGCCTTGGCCTCCTGGGCCGCCTTCACCGCGGCGAGGTCGACGACTCCGCTCATGGACATGTTCCGTGGCTGCATGCGTCTATCCTCCCCCGTCCGCGCGTGTGAATGAAAAGCGAGCGGTACGGCGGGCGCCGGGTCCCCACCCCGCGTCGAACAGCCGTACGGCCACAAGCCCGTGCACGTCCAGCACGAGCTTTCGCTACGAGTCGTAGCGTAATACCAAGGGTAGCCCTCCCGAACCCCCGAACCGGTGATCTCCCTCACGACCGGCCGAAAACGGCCGGTTATCGTCAGGGCATGCAGAGCCGCAGCCCCGCCGGGCGCCCCGGCCGCCCGCGCAACGCCGCCGCGGACGCGGCCATCCTCGCCGCCACCCGTCAGGCACTGGTCGAGCTGGGCTGGTCCAAGCTCACCCTGGGCGACGTGGCGACGCGCGCCGGGGTCGCGAAGACGACGCTGTACCGCCGCTGGGCGGGCAAGAACGAACTCGTCGTCGACGCCGTCGCCGAACTCTTCGACGAACTGTGCCTGCCCGACCGGGGCAGCCTGGCCGAGGACATCGAGGGCGTGGTGCTGCAGTTCGCGGCGATCCTGGCCCGGCCGGAGGCGAAGAGCGGACTGATGGCCGTGGTGGCGGAGTCCACCCGGGACGCGGCCCTGCGCGAGCGCATCCGCGAGTCGATCGTCGAACGGCAGAAACGGCTGGTGGCGGAGGGCCGCGCCCGGGCCCAGCGACGCGGCGAGCTGCCTCCCGAGACGGATCCCGCGGAGGCAGCCCGCACGGCCGACCTGATCTTCGACGTGGTCGCCGGCGCGGTGGTCCACCGCACCCTGGTGAGCGCGGAACCGGCCGACGAGGAGTGGGTACGCAGCTTCACCAGGGTGCTACTCCTGGGGTTGCAGGGGGCGGCGCCGGACGCCTAGACGCTGAGAACGCCAGGCACTAGAACCCGGCGGGCTCCGTGTACACCCCCCACTCGTCGCGCAGCACCCCGCAGATCTCGCCCAGGGTGGCCTCGGCGCGTACGGCGTCCAGCATCGGCTCGATCATGTTGGAGCCGTCGCGGGCGGCGGCGAGCATCGCGTCGAGGGCAGCGCGGACGCGGGCGTCGTCCCGAGCGGTCTTCCGGTCCCCCAGGAGCCGAACCTGCTCGCGTTCCACCTCGTGGCTGACCCGGAGGATCTCCAGGTCGCCGGTGACCGATCCGGTGTGGACGTTGACGCCCACGACGCGCTTGTCGCCCTTCTCCAGGGACTGCTGGTAGCGGAAGGCGGACTCGGCGATCTCGCCGGTGAACCAGCCGTCCTCGATGCCGCGCAGGATGCCGGAGGTGATGGGACCGATGGGGTGCCGCCCGTCCGGGTGGGCCCGCAGTCCGCGCTCCTTGATCTGGTCGAAGATCTTCTCGGCGTCCGCCTCGATGCGGTCGGTGAGCTGCTCCACGTACCACGAACCGCCCAGCGGGTCGGCCACGTTGCCGACGCCGGTCTCCTCCATCAGCACCTGCTGGGTGCGCAGGGCGATCTCGGCGGCCTGCTCGCTGGGCAGGGCCAGGGTCTCGTCGAGGGCGTTGGTGTGCAGGGAGTTGGTGCCGCCGAGCACCGCGGCGAGCGCCTCCACCGCCGTACGCACCACGTTGTTGTACGGCTGCTGTGCGGTGAGCGAGACGCCCGCGGTCTGGGTATGGAACCGGAGCCACTGCGCCTTGTCGCTCTTCGCGCCGTACACGTCCCGCATCCAGCGGGCCCAGATGCGGCGCGCCGCGCGGAACTTGGCGATCTCCTCGAAGAAGTCGACGTGCGCGTCGAAGAAGAAGGACAGGCCGGGCGCGAAGACGTCGACGTCCAGGCCGCGGCTCAGGCCCAGCTCCACGTACCCGAAGCCGTCCGCGAGGGTGTACGCCAGCTCCTGCGCGGCCGTCGCACCGGCCTCGCGGATGTGGTAGCCGGAGACGGACAGCGGCTTGTAGGCGGGGATGCCGGCGCTGGTGTACTCCATCAGGTCGCCGATGAGGCGCAGGTGGGGCTCGGGCTGGAAGAGCCACTCCTTCTGGGCGATGTACTCCTTGAAGATGTCCGTCTGGAGCGTGCCGTTGAGGACGGACGGGTCGACGCCCTGCCGTTCGGCGGCGACCAGGTACATGCAGAAGACGGGCACGGCCGGCCCGCTGATGGTCATGGAGGTCGTCACGTCGCCGAGCGGGATGTCCTTGAACAGGACCTCCATGTCGGCAGCGGAGTCGATGGCGACCCCGCAGTGGCCGACCTCGCCCAGCGAGCGCGGGTCGTCGGAGTCGCGGCCCATGAGCGTCGGCATGTCGAAGGCGACGGAGAGGCCGCCGCCGCCGTTGCGGAGGATCATCTTGTAGCGCTCGTTGGTCTGCTCGGCGTTGCCGAACCCGGCGAACTGCCGGATGGTCCACGTACGCCCTCGGTAGCCGGTCGGATACAGGCCGCGCGTGAAGGGATACTCCCCCGGCCAGCCGATCCGCTCGAAGCCGTCGTAGGTGTCCCCCGGTCGGGGCCCGTACACCGGCTCCACGGGGTCGCCGGAGAGCGTGGTGAAGTCTGCGTCGCGCTTGCGTGCGGCGTCGTACCGGGCCTGCCAGCGTCGGCGGCCCTCCTCGATGGCGTCAGCGTCCATACCCTCGAATTTACTAGGACGTCCTAGTAAATGATAGTGGTGCAGGTCAGGACACGCGTGCGGGACACCTCGGCGCACCCGTTACGCTCGACACCATGAAGAGGAGCGTCCTGACGCGTTACCGGGTGATGGCCTATGTCACCGCCGTACTGCTGGTCCTGCTGACGGTCGGCGTCATCGGGAAGCGGCTGCTGCACCTGGACGGGTTCGGCAGCTTCACCACGATGGTCGGCATCGCCCACGGCTGGCTGTACGTGCTGTACCTGATCTTCGCCTTCGACATCGGCAACAAGGCGAAGATGCCGGTCGGCCGCCTTCTCTGGGTGCTGCTGGCGGGCACCGTCCCCACCGCCGCCTTCTTCGTGGAGCGCCGCGTGACCCGCGAGGTGGAGCCGCTCATCGCGCAGGACGCCGAACCCAAGCCCGCCGCGGCCTGACGCCTCGCGGAGGCCCGGGCGGCGCGTGCTGGTCGGCGGACGGCGTTCAGCCCTCGTCGAAGTCCCGCGCAGCGACCCGCAGCGGGCGCAGCAGGGCGAAGATCTCGGCGCACTCCTCCGCGTCGTACGCACCGAGGCCGAAGTCCATGGCCATCAGGTCGCGGGTGGCTGCGTCGACGACCTCGCGGCCCTTGTCGGTGATGGTGGCGAGGGTGCCGCGGCCGTCGTTGGGGTTGGGGCGCTTGGCCACCAGGCCGGACTTCACCAGGCGGTCGACCGTGTTGGTCACCGAGGTCGGGTGCACCATCAACCGCTCGCCGATCTTCGACATCGGCAGCTCGCCCGCCTTGGAGAAGGTGAGCAGTACCAGTGCCTCGTACCGCGCGAAGGTCAGCCCGTACGGCTTGACCACCGCGTCGACCTCGGCGAGCAGGATCTGGTGCGCACGCATGATCGACGTGATCGCGGCCATGGACGGCACGTTTCCCCAGCGCTGCTTCCAGAGCTCGTCGGCGCGGGCGATGGGGTCGAAGGGGAGACTGAGGGGCTTTGCCACGTCATCAGACCCTACCGGTCGGTCATATCGTGGTCAGCACCGTCTCGGCCTTCGGTCACCGGCCTTCGGTCGCCTGCCTTCGGTCACCGGCCTTCGGTCACCTTCGGTCACCGGCCGTCCGGCGCGGCTGCCGGACCCGGCTCCGCCACCGGGCTGTCCTCGTCGGCCGCCCGTCGGGCCGCGACCGCCAGCAGGACGCAGCACACCGCGCCCAGCGCACCCGCCCCCACCACGGTCGTGCGCACCCCCGCGGCCTCCGCCGCGACCCCCGCCAGGGCCATCCCCACCCCCTGGGAGGTCATCAGCCCGGCGGTGAGCAGGGTCATCGCACGGCCGCGCACCGCGTCCGGCACCACCCGGACCAGCCGCTGGTCGACGCCCAGGGTGTACGCGGAGCCCGCCCCGGAGAGAGCCAGCAGGAGCAGGGAGACGGCGAGTCCGGGGCGCAGCGCGAAGGCCAGGTAGGGCAGCAGGGTCAGACAGACCAACGGCAGCGCGATCCGCTCCCGGGTCGCGGGGCGCAGCCGGGCGCCCGCGTACAGCTCGCCCGCGATGGTGCCGACGGGCATCGCGCACATCAGCAGGCCGAGGGCGGCCGGGCCGGCGCCGAGCGTGTCGGCGTAGGGGGCCGCGAGGGCCTCGGGGGCGACGGCGAAGGCCGGCGGGATCCAGAACAGCAGGAACAGCACGCGGATCCGGCGGTCGGCGAGGACCCGCCGCGCGCCCCGCAGGGAGTCCCGCACCAGCGCTCCGCCGTCGTGGGCGCGGGCCGGGCGGCGGCGGGTGCCCAGGCGCAGCAGCACGGCCGAGGCCAGGAAGGTGCCCACGGTGATCAGCAGGGCCTGCCGCGGTGAGGCCACCGTCAGCAGCAGACCGCCCAGGCCGAAGCCGACGAGCAGCGCGCTCTGCGCGGTGATGCGCAGCAGGGAGCGGCCGAGGACGAAGAGGTCGCCGTCGCCGAGGATGTCCGCGAGGGTGGCCATCCGGGTGCCGGCGAACACCGGGGAGACGACCGCGAGGCAGCAGCGCAGGGCGAGCAGGACGGCGATGGGGACGCCGGGCGCCGTCATCGGCACCACGCAGGCCGCGCACACCAGGTCGCACACGACCAGTACCCGCCGGGCCGGGAAGCGGTCGGCGGCCCCGGCCAGCAGGGTGCCGCCGACGACGTACGGCAGGAAGCCGAGCGCCCAGGCCAGCGCGCTCAGCAGCGGGGAGCCCGTGACGTCGTAGACGAGGACGGAGAGGGAGATCTCGGCGACGATCACGCCGAGCATGGACATCAGGTGCGCGGCGAAGACGGCGCGGAACTCGCGGACGGCGAAGACGCGGCGGTACCCGGCGGGCCGCTCGGGGCCGGACGCGGGCTGCACCTTGGCCGCGGGCGCGGACCGCGGCTCGGCTGTGGGCTCGCGCCCGGGATCGCGTGCCGGCTCGGGTGGGGGTACTTCCCGCACCTGGGTCTCTTCTGGCATGGGCAGCAGCCTGCGGCGATCCGTCCCACCACCCTAGTCTTTCGCCTCCAGCCGAATCTTTCCCTCCTCTTGACTGCCGAATCTTTCCCTCCTTGTGACTCCGGAGCCCCCATGCCCTCGTATCTGCACTTCGGTGAGGACGACTTCCTGCGCTGCCGGTTCGCCGTGTCGCCGCTGTGGGAGACGCAGGAGGCGGTGCGGACGCTGAAGCGGCCGGACCGGCACGGATACCACGCGCCGTGGCTGCGAAGGTTCCGGGCGGCGGCCGACGCGCTGGACCTGTCGGGCGTGTGGCTGCTGATGCCGCGCCGGGGGCACTCCCCGGACTGGCTGTGCCCGCCACCGGTCGGGCCGGCGGCCGGGTTCGAGGAGGAGATCGCCGCGGTGCGGGCGGCGGACCCGGAGGCCGCGCGGGAGGACACCGCGCGTTCGCTCGCGGACACCCCGGGGGCGGCGGACTCCCCGTACGGGCGGGCCTGGATGCGGGACCCGGAGCGGATGGTGGCCGAGTTGGCGGACACCCTGGAGCGGGTCTGGCACACCCTCGTCGAGCCGGAGTGGCCCCGGCTGCGGGCCCTGCTGGAGGCCGACGTCGCCTTCCACTCGCGGCGGCTGGCCGAGGTGGGTCTCGGCGGGCTGCTGCCGGAGATCAACCGCCGGTGCGGCTGGCGGGCCGGGACGCTGACCGTGGAGTCCCAGGGCCGGCACGAGCGGCATCTGGGCGGGCAGGGGCTGGTGCTGATGCCGAGCGTGTTCGTGTGGCCGGACGTGGTCAGCGGCTTCGACCCGCCGTGGCAGCCGACCCTGGTGTACCCGGCGCGGGGCATCGGCGGCCTGTGGAAGGACGGACCGGCGGACGACGACGCGCTGGCCCGGCTGCTGGGCCCCAACCGGGCCGCCGTCCTCGCCGCCCTGGACGAGCCGGCCGCCACCTCCGCCCTCGCCCACCGCCTCGGCCTCGCCCCGTCGTCGGTCTCCGCGCACCTGACCGTGCTGCGCGCGGCCGGCCTGTTGCTGTCGCGGCGCTACGGCCATCAGGTGCTGTACGAGCGGACGCCGCTGGGAATGGCGCTGGTGTCGGGCGGCCGGTGAGCGGGGACTTGGACGGACGGTCCGGCAAGTACGGTCGGCCGGGGGGCGTTTGAGCGACCGCTCAAACAGGTGTACCGTCCGCCGAGGGAGTTTGAGCGGTCGCTCAAACGCCGTACGGACCAGGGGGATTCGCATGTGGGAGCCGGGGCTCTACGTGGAGGCGCGGATCCTCGCCGACCTCGACGAGCTGTGGACCCACACCCAGGACCCGGCCCTGCGCCGACGCTGGGACCTGCGCCTCACCCGGATCGACCAGCTCCCGCGCGCGGAGGGCGGACCACTGCGCTACCGGTACGCAGCCCGCCCGCTGCCGTTCCTGACGGTCACCGCCACCGCCGTGGGCGCGAGGGAACGCGAGCGTCCGGACGGCAGCCGCACCTCGGTCCTGCGCTTCGCCTGCGCGCACCCGCTGTCGCCGCTCGTCGAGGGCAGCGGGTACTGGCGCTACCTGCCCGACGGCGACGGCGTGCGGTTCGCGGCGGGCTGCGACTACCGGCCGCGCTGGGGCCGCTTCGGCGCGCTTGCCGACCGCTGGGCGGTCCGTCCGCTGACCCGCTGGGCGACGGCCTGGTCCTTCGACCGGCTGCGGCTGTGGCTGGAGCGGGGAGTCACGCCCGAGCGGGCCCTGCGCAACTGGGTGGCGGAACTGGCCGTCCGTGCGGCGGTGGCGGTCGGCGCCGCGGGGGCGCTGGCCGCCGGTCTGGACCCGGCGCAGCGGGTCCTCGGGACGTTCGCGGCCTCCCTGGCGTTCCTGTGCCCGCTGCTGCTGAGCGTGGCCCTGTGCCTGGCGCTGTTCGCCCCGCCGCTGCCCGGCACCCCGGCCGCCCGCCGCTGCCTGCGCCGGCCGCCGGACCCCGTACGACCGCCCCGGCTGATGCGAGCACTGGAGAACCCCTGATGATCTCGGCGCGACGCCCGGCGCACGGCGGCGGTACGGAGGAGCCGGCGTGAGCCCGGAGACCAGCAAGGCCCGGGAGACGGGCGGCAGCACCCCGGGAACAGGAGGGAAGCCCCTGGAGACCCGAGGGGAGCCCCTGACCACCGGAGGGAAGACCCCGGAGGCCGGGGTGAAGACCCGGGAGGCCTCAAGGAAGGCCTCAGGGAAGGCCTCGGAGACAGGCGGCAAGACCCCGGAGGCTGGGGCCGGGGCCCCGGAGGCCGTGAGCAGAACCCGGGAGGCTGGGGCCAAGGCCCCGGACACCGGAGGCAAGGCCCTGGAGACGAGGACCAGGCTCCTCGACGGCGCCCTGCGCACCCTCACCGAGCAGGGCATCGCCAGGACGTCGGCCCGTACGGTGGCCGCGGCCGCGGGAGTCAATCAGGCACTGGTCTTCTACCACTTCGGCTCGGTGGACGAACTCCTCGCGGCGGCCTGCCGCTACGGCGCGGAGCGCTCGGTGGCCCGGCACCGCGGCCGCCTGGCGGCGGTGCGGTCGCTCTCCGAACTCCTCGCCCTGGGCCGCCGGATCCACGAGGAGGAGCGCGCCGGCGGCCATGTCACCCTGCTCGGCCAGCTGCTGGCGGGCGCCCAGACCCACCCGGCGCTGGGCCCGGCCACGGCGGCGGGCCTCGACCTGTGGATCACGGAGATCGAGCGGGTCCTGGAACGGGTCCTGTCCGACACCCCGTTCGCCGAGCTCACCGACCCGGCGGGCCTGGCCCGTGCCATCGCCGCGTCGTTCGTCGGCCTCGAACTCTACGAGGGCGCGGACCCGGCCGGCGCCACCTCCGCCCTGGACGCGCTGGAGCAACTGGGCGTACTGGTGGGAGCGTTGGAGACCCTGGGACCGGTGGCCCAGCGGGCGGTCCGCCAGCACCTGCGCCGGGCGGCCGGGCGACGGTGACGGCGGGGGCCACGCCGTCGGGGGCCGGTGACCTTGCCACCGAGCCGCTCACCCGGTCGGCCCCGCCCCTGCCCCGGCGCTCGCGCCTGTCCGCTCCTCGCCCCCTACTCCTACTCCTGCCTCGGCCCCTGCCCGGACAGGTGCCGCTCGACCGTCTCCACCTTGGAGGTGAGGCCGTCCGTCACCCCGGGGCGGATGTCCGCCTTGAGGACCAGGGAGACGCGGGGGGCGCGGGCCTCGACGGCGGCGACAGCGCGTCCGACGACGGCCATGACCTCGTCCCACTCACCCTCGATCGAGGTGAACATCGCGTCGGTGCGGTGGGGCAGGCCCGACTCGCGGACCACCCGGACGGCGTCGGCGACGTACTCCCCCACGTCCTCGCCGACGCCCAGCGGCGTCACGGAGAAGGCGACGATCATGCGTTGACGACCCCTTCCTTGCGGACGCGGGCGGCGATCACCGCGTCCTCGGCCTCCCGCCGGAGCCGTCGCTCGGCGAAGAAGCCGCCGGTGGGCAGGACGGAGAGGACGAAGTAGAGGGCGGCGGTGCGCAGCGACCACTTGGCCCGGTTCCAGGCGTCCGCCCAGAAGACGACGTAGAGGACGAACAGGATGCCGTGGATCGCGCCCATCACGGGCACCGCGTTGAAGTCCGTGGTCCGCTTCAGCACCGAGCAGACGAGCAGGATCAGGAAGGACACGGCCTCGGGGGCCGAGACCAGGCGGAGGCGGCGGAGGGCGGAGGCGGTCTTGAGGTCCACGGGTCACCTTCGGGGGGTCGGCAGGAGTGCGCGTCGCCGGTCTGCGGCTTTGTGAACACGCGCACAAGCGTCCGTCCATTGTGGCAAACCGCCACACTGAGGGTTCGCTCAGGGTCCGTCTCCTCCCCTGGGCGCTGGCCGCTCCGCCCACCCGGCGGCTACCTTCCCTTGCGTGGCGATGTTTCGACTGCAGGGCGGCAAGGTGCTGGCCGTCGACATGACCGGGGACACCGTTCGGGCGAAGAACGGCGCGATGGTCGCGTACGACGGACAGATGGCCTTCAAGAAGCTGACGGGCGGCGGCGAGGGGCTCCGGGGGATGGTGACCCGGCGGCTCACCGGCGAGCAGATGACCATGATGGAGGTGAAGGGGCACGGGACGTGCTGGTTCGCGGACCGCGCCTCCGACATCAACCTCATCGGCCTCCAGGGGGACAAGCTCTACGTCGAGTCGAGCAGCCTGCTCGCCACCGACGCGGGGCTGAGGACCGGGACGACCTTCACCGGGCTGCGCGGGGCCTCGCAGGGCAACGGGCTGTTCACCACCACCGTGGAGGGCCACGGGCAGGCGGCGATCATGTCGGACGGGCCGGCGGTGGTGCTGCGGGTGAGCGCGCAGTACCCGCTCTGCGTCGACCCCGGCGCGTACGTCGCGCACCAGGGGAACCTGCGGCAGTCCTTCCAGTCCGGTGTGACGTTCCGCACGTTCCTCGGGGAGGGCGGCGGCGAGGCGTTCCAGATCCGCTTCGAGGGCGACGGACTGGTGTACGTCCAGCCCAGCGAGCGCACCACGATCGCGGGGGATGTGTGACATGGGTTTCCGCGAGATCAACTCGAAGATGATCGAGGCGACCGTCGTGCCGGGGCAGCGTCTGTTCAGTCAGCGCGGCGCGATGCTCGCCTACAAGGGCGAGGTGTCCTTCACGCCCAACGTCCGGGGCGGCCAGGGCGGGGTGATGTCCATGATCGGCCGGCGTCTCGCCAACGAGGACACCCCGCTGATGACGGTGGAGGGCAACGGCACGGTCCTGTTCGGGCACGGCGGCCACCACGTCCAGGTGATCGGCCTCTCCGGCGACACCCTGTACGTGGAGGCGGACCGCCTTCTCGCCTTCGAGGGCACCCTGGAGCAGGGGACCATGTTCCTGGGCTCCCAGGGCGGGGTGATGGGCATGGTCCGGGGACAGGTCAGCGGCCAGGGGCTGTTCACCACGACCCTGAAGGGGCACGGCGCCGTCGCCGTCATGGCGCACGGCGGGGTGATCGAGGTTCCCATCACCCCCCAGCGGCCCGTCCATGTCGACCCGCAGGCCTACGTCGCCCACCACGGCGACGTCCGCAACAAGCTGTCCGCCGCGCTCGGCTGGCGCGACATGGTGGGCCGGGGCTCCGGCGAGGCGTTCCAGCTGGAGCTGAGCGGCAGCGGTGCGGTCTACGTCCAGGCGTCGGAGGAGAAACTGTGAGCACCCACCACGGCACGGGCCCCACGGTCCACGACCCCATGACGCTGCCCGCCGACGACAACGTGAACAACTACACCTTCTGCGTGGAGCTCAAGGGCTCCCAGTGGTTCCTGCAGAAGGGGAAGATGATCGCCTACTACGGATCGATCGACTTCAACGGCATCGGGCACGGGCGATTGGACCGACTTGTCCGAACGGCGTTTCATTCGCCGTTGCACGCGAGCGACTGGGTGGTGGCCGAGGGCTCGGGCAAGATGCTGCTCGCCGACCGGGCCTTCGACGTCAATTCGTACGACCTGGACGACGGCAACCTGACCATTCGCTCCGGCAACCTGCTCGCTTTTCAGCCAAGTCTGTCGCTGAAGCAATCGATCGTGCCGGGTTTTCTGACGCTGATCGGAACCGGGAAGTTCGTCGCGGCATCTAACGGGCCGGTGGTGTTCATGGAACCTCCCATCCGGGTGGATCCGCAGGCACTCGTCGGCTGGGCCGACTGCCCGTCCCCGTGCCACCACTACGACCACGGGTACATGGCAGGCGTATTGGGCGGTCTACGTGCACTGACGGGCCTGGGCGGGGCCTCCGGCGAGGAGCACCAGTTCGAGTTCGTGGGGGCCGGCACGGTGCTGCTCCAGTCGACCGAGACGCTGATGGCGGAGCAGGCGACGGGGGCGGTTCCACACCAGGCGGGGGTACCCGGTGGCGGGGGTCACGGCCCCCAGGGGCCCCAGGCGGGGGGACCGCGTCTTCCCGGACAGCTGGGAGACCTCCAGCGTCGCTTCGGGCTGTGAGCGGTAGTCTGCGGAGTGTGACGAGTTCGAACGCGTGCACCCAGTCACACCACCCTCAGTAGTTCGCCTTTCAACATTTTAGGTAGACTTCATTCATGGAGACCGAGACGGCCACCCCCTGGCTCACCGATGCGGAGCAGTGCGCCTGGCGCACCCACCTGGAGGTCAACAGGCTGTTGACGTACCAGCTCGAAAAGGATCTGCAGCCGTTCGGCCTGACAATGAACGACTACGAGATCCTGGTGAACCTCTCCGAGTCGGAGGACGTCCGGATGCGGATGAGCGACCTCGCGTCCGCGACCCTCCAGTCGAAGAGCCGCCTCTCGCACCAGATCACCCGCATGGAGAACGCCAACCTGGTCCGGCGGGAGAACTGCGAGTCGGACCGCCGGGGGCTGTACGCCGTGCTCACCGAGCACGGCATGGAGACCATGAGAAAGGTCGCGCCCCACCACGTGGCGTCCGTACGGCGCCACTTCATCGACCTCCTCGACCCCGAGGCCCTGTCGGAACTGGACCGCGCCCTCAAGCCCATCGCGGAACACCTGCGCGGGCAGCGCGGCCGCCCCTGACGGGAGCCGCGCCACGAGCCGGCGGCCGGCCCGCCCGCCCAGCGGCACCGCGCCCCCACGGGGCGGCCCGTGAGGCGCTCGTCCGTCCCCCACCCCGGGCGGCGACAGCGGCCGTGCGCAGGACCGTCGCGCCCGCCGCCGCGAAGCACACGGCGAGGGGCGGCCTGCCCGCCACGGGGCCCGCGTCGACCGGGCAGCAGACGTCGCCGCCCGCGTCGACCGCCGCGGTGACCCAGGCGCCGGGGCGGGTGCGGGTCCGGGTGTCCGGCGTCGCCCTCCCGTCGATGCCGCGACAGGCCGTGGTGAGCGCCGTTCCTCCCGCAGCGCGCGCGTCCTCGGGCCGAGCAGGAGTGCGCGGGCGCCGGTGACGGCGGCGAGCGCGGCCACCGCAGTGCCGGGCCGCGGGACACCGCGAGGGAGCCAGCGGGCCGGCGTACGGCAGCGTTACCGGGGGCCGGGCGCGGCGCGCGCCGTACCGGTCGACCAGCGCCCACAGGCGCATCAGGGCGACCGTGAGGACCACGGAGGCGGCCATGTCCGCCACCGCGCCTGCCACGGCGCGGGACACGGTCATGCGGACGGCCGCCGGGCCGCGCGGACAGCGAGATCAGCCCGTCGGCGAGGCGCCCCGGCCGGGTGCGCTGCCGAAGGCGCGCAGGGCATGAGTGAGTCCGAGGACGGCACGGCCCGCACGGCGGGACGGCACGGCCCGCACGGCCCGCTGCTCCCAGCCCCTCCCCCCGGCCACCGGTCCTGCACGCCCCGCCCCGCGAGCCCCTGGGCAGGGACCGTCGGACCGGTCGGGCCGAGGCGGGGCCCCGGGCGCCGGGGGATGACGGGTGCCAGGCCCCCCGGTCGCGGGCGAAGGCGGTGTCAGGACTCGGTGACGGCCGCCACCAGGTCGTCCGCGGCGCGGTACGGGTCCAGTTCCCCGGACACGACGCGCTCGGCGAGGGTGGTGAGGTGACGGTCGCCGCGCAGGTCGCCGATGCGTTCCCGCAGGGCGGTGACGGCGATGGTCTCGACCTCGTGGGCCGCGCGGGCGAGCCGGCGTTCGGTGAGGACGCCGTGCTCCTCCATCCACGCGCGGTGCTTCTCCAGGGCCTCGACGACCTCGTCGACGCCCTCGCCGCGCGCGGCGACCGTCTTGACGATGGGCGGCCGCCAGTCGCCGGGGCCGCGGGCCTCGCCGAGGCCCAGCATGTGGTTGAGTTCGCGGGCCGTGGCGTCGGCGCCGTCGCGGTCCGCCTTGTTCACCACGTACACGTCGCCGATCTCCAGGATGCCCGCCTTGGCGGCCTGGATGCCGTCGCCCATGCCGGGGGCCAGGAGCACCACGGAGGTGTCGGCCTGGGAGGCGATCTCCACCTCCGACTGGCCGACGCCGACCGTCTCCACGAGGATCACGTCGCAGCCGGCCGCGTCCAGGACGCGGATCGCCTGCGGCGCGGCCCAGGCGAGGCCGCCCAGGTGGCCCCGGGTGGCCATGGAGCGGATGTAGACGCCGGGGTCGGAGGCGTGCTCCGACATCCGGACGCGGTCGCCGAGCAGCGCGCCGCCCGAGAACGGCGACGACGGGTCCACGGCGAGCACGCCGACCCGCCTGCCCTGCTTGCGGTACGCCGTGACCAGCGCCGACGTGGAGGTCGACTTGCCGACACCGGGCGAACCGGTGAGCCCGACCACGTACGCGTTGCCCGTCAGCGGGGCCAGCGCCGCCATGACCTCCCTGAGCTGCGGGGACGCCCCCTCCACCAGGGAGATCAGCCGGGCCACGGCCCGGGGCCGGCCTTCCCTGGCCTGGGCGACCAGCGAGGAGACGTCCTGCATCACAGCTCCGTTCGGTTCAGGTTCGTACGGGAGGAACTCAGGCCTTGGGGACCCGGACGATCAGTGCGTCGCCCTGGCCGCCGCCGCCGCACAGCGCGGCCGCGCCGACCCCGCCGCCGCGCCGCTTCAGCTCCAGCGCCAGGTGCAGCACGAGACGGGCGCCGGACATGCCGATCGGGTGGCCGAGGGCGATGGCACCGCCGTTGACGTTCACCTTTTCCGTGGACACGCCCAGGTCCTTCATTGACTGGACGGCCACGGCGGCGAACGCCTCGTTGATCTCGATGAGGTCCAGGTCCGCGACCTCCAGGCCCTCCTTCTTCAGGGCATGCAGTATGGCGTTGGACGGCTGGGACTGCAGCGAGTTGTCGGGGCCGGCCACATTGCCGTGGGCGCCGATCTCGGCGATCCACTCCAGACCCAGCTCCTGCGCCTTGGCCTTGCTCATCACGACGACGGCCGCAGCGCCGTCGGAGATCTGCGAGGACGTGCCCGCGGTGATGGTGCCGTCCTTGGTGAAGGCCGGGCGCAGCCTGCCGAGCGACTCGGCGGTGGTCTCGGCGCGGATACCCTCGTCCTTGCTGAAGACGACGGGCTCGCCCTTGCGCTGCGGGATCTCGACCGGGGTGATCTCGGCCTCGAAGACGCCGTTCTTCTGGGCCGCGGCCGCGCGCTGGTGGCTCAGCGCGGCGATCTCGTCCTGCTCGGCCCGGCCGATGCCGAGGCGGGTGTTGTGCTTCTCGGTGGACTCACCCATCGGGATGGTCTCCCACGGGTCGGTCAGACCGTCGTACGCCATCGCGTCGAGCATCTGCACCGCGCCGTACTTGAAGCCGTCGCGGGACTTCGGCAGCAGGTGGGGGGCGTTGGTCATGGACTCCTGGCCGCCGGCGACGACGATGTCGAACTCGCCGGCGCGGATCAGCTGGTCGGCCAGCGCGATGGCGTCCAGGCCGGACAGGCACACCTTGTTGACGGTGAGCGCCGGGACGCTCATCGGGATGCCCGCCTTGACCGCGGCCTGGCGGGCCGGGATCTGTCCCGCCCCGGCCTGCAGCACCTGGCCCATGATGACGTACTGCACCTGGTCGCCGCCGATCCCCGCACGGTCGAGGGCGGCCTTGATCGCGAAGCCGCCGAGGTCGGCTCCGGAGAAGGACTTGAGGGAGCCCAGCAGTCGTCCCATGGGCGTGCGCGCGCCCGCGACAATCACCGAGCTGTTGGTAGATGACATGAGCTGCGATCCCCTTACCGGCCTGCACAGCCGAGGAGTGAACGAGGGTTTACTTCGAATGTACTGAGCGGCACTCCGTGCCGTCACCGGCCCGTCGGTGTGATCGCGCGCACGTTGCGTAACCACCTCCCGAGCGCTGCACTGAAACCATGCTGACGCGAATCGACCACATCGGGATCGCCTGCCACGACCTCGACGCCACCGTCGAGTTCTACCGGGCCACCTACGGCTTCGAGGTGTTCCACACCGAGGTCAACGAGGAGCAGGGCGTGCGGGAGGCCATGCTCAAGATCAACGAGACGTCCGACGGCGGCGCCTCCTACCTGCAGCTGCTGGAGCCCACCCGCGAGGACTCCACGGTGGCGAAGTGGCTGGCGAAGAACGGCGAGGGTGTCCACCACATCGCCTTCGGCACCGCCGACGTCGACGGCGACGCCGCCGCGATCAAGGACAAGGGTGTCCGGGTCCTCTACGAGGAGCCCCGGCGCGGCTCCATGGGGTCACGGATCACCTTCCTGCACCCCAAGGACTGCCACGGTGTCCTGACCGAACTGGTCACTTCGGCACCGGTTGAACCGGCTGAGCACTGACCCACGTACATAAGGGCCGGTAGGGTTGGGGGCGGTCGCCGCTTCCCATGGGCGGCCCGGTCCTGACATCAAGGTCGGCGTCTGCCCGCGAGCGGCCGTCGGCCCCGACGTCAGGACCGCCGGGGTCCGGGTTTCGGGGGTGCGAGCGGCGGGCGGTAGCCCTTGCCGCGCCGTTGATCTGACACCATTCCCCGGGGGCCCCGTCCGGCGGATGGACGGTGCTCGTTGGAGAAGCTGACCAGGGGACGGATGGGACCGCGCAGTGCGGGGCTACGAGAGCCAGGAGCGGGAGCCGGCGGCTGACGTCGACCACCTCACTCGGTTCGAAGCCGAGATGAAGCGGCTGAAGACCGAGCGGGACAAGGCGATCCAGCACGCCGAGGACCTCGGCTACCAGGTCGAGGTGCTGCGCGCCAAGCTGCACGAGGCGCGGCGCACCATCATGTCCCGGCCCGCCTTCGACGGCGGTGACATCGGCTACCAGGCCGAGCAGTTGCTGCGCAACGCGCAGGTGCAGGCCGACCAGCTCCGCGCCGACGCCGAGCGGGAGCTCAGCCAGGCGCGGGCACAGACCCAGCGCATCCTGCAGGAGCACGCCGAGCAGGCCGCCCGGCTGCAGGCGGAGCTGCACCAGGAGGCGGTGACCCGCCGCCAGCAGCTCGACCAGGAGCTGGCCGAGCGCCGCCAGACCGTCGAGTCGCACGTCAACGAGAACGTGGCCTGGGCCGAGCAGCTGCGCGCCCGGACCGAGGCACAGGCCCGTCGGCTGCTGGAGGAGTCCCGCGCCGAGGCCGAGCAGGCGATGGCCGCGGCCCGCGCGGAGGCCGAGCGGCTGACCGGGGAGGCCCGGCAGCGCCTGCAGAGCGAGGCGGAGACGGCCCGGGCGGAGGCGGAGCAGCTGCTGCGCCGGGCGCGGGCGGACGCCGAGCGGCTGCTGAACGCCGCCTCCACCCAGGCCCAGGAGGCCACCGACCACGCGGAGGCGCTGCGCACGTCCACCGCGTCCGAGTCGGACACCGCACGCCGGCAGGCGCAGGAGCTGACCCGCGCCGCCGAGCAGCGGATGGCGGACGCCGAGGAGGCGCTGCGCAAGGCGCAGGCCGAGGCCGAGAAGGTGCTCAACGAGGCCAAGGAGGCCGCCGGCAAGGCGCTGTCGAGCGCCGAGGCCGCCAACGAGACCCGTACCCGCACGGCGAAGGAGCAGGTCGCCCGCCTGGTCGGGGAGGCCACCAAGGAGGCGGAGGCGACCCGCGCGGAGGCCGAGCAGGCGCTCGCCGACGCCCGCGCTGAGGCGGAGAAGCTGGTCGCGGAGGCCGCCGAGAAGGCCCGCACGCTCACCGCCGAGGAGAGCGCCACCCAGCTGTCGAAGGCGGCCAGGACCGCCGAGGAGGTCCTCAACAAGGCGGCCGAGGACGCCCGCTCCACCACCAGGGCGGCGGCCGAGGAGGCCGAGCGGATCCGCGGGGAGGCCGAGGCCGAGGCGGACCGGCTGCGCGCCGAGGCGCACGACATCGCCGAGCAGCTCAAGGGCGCGGCGAAGGACGACACCGAGGAGTACCGCGCCAAGACGGTCGAGCTGCAGGAGGAGGCCCGCCGGCTGCGCGGCGAGGCCGAGCAGCTGCGCTCGGAGGCCGTCGCCGAGGGCGAGCAGATCCGGGCGGAGGCGCGCAAGGAGGCCGTCCAGAAGATCGAGGAGGCCGCCAGGTCGGCCGAGGAGCTGCTGGCGAAGGCCAAGGCGGACGCGGACGAGCTGCGCCAGGGCGCCACCGCGGACAGCGAGAAGGTGCGCACCGAGGCCATCGAGCGCGCCACCGCGCTGCGCCGGCAGGCCGAGGAGGCCCTGGAGCGCACCCGCCAGGAGGCGGAGAAGTACCGGGCGGAGGCGACCGAGCAGGCCGAGGCGGTCCGGGAGGACGCCGAGCGGGCCGCGCGGGAGCTGCGCGAGGAGACCGAGCGGGCCGTCGAGGCCCGGCAGGGCGAGGCCGCCGCCGAGCTGACCCGGCTGCACTCGGAGGCCGAGTCCCGGCTGGCCTCCGCCGAGCAGGCGCTGACCGAGGCCCGCGAGGAGGCCGCGCGGATCCGCCGCGAGGCCGGCGAGGAGGCCGACCGGCTGCGCTCGGAGGCCGCGGAGCGGATCCGTACGCTGCAGCAGCAGGCCGAGGAGGAGGCGGAGCGGCTGCGCGGCGAGGCCGCCGCCGACGCGTCGGCCGCCCGTGCCGAGGGCGAGTCGGTCGCCGTACGGCTGCGGTCGGAGGCCGCGGCCGAGGCGGAGCGGCTGCGGACGGAGGCGCAGGACACCGCCGACCGGGTGCGGGCCGAGGCGCAGGCCGCGGCGGAGCGGCTGGCCGCGGAGGCGTCCGAGACGCTGGCCGCCGCGCAGGAGGAGGCGGTACGGCGTCGCCGTGAGGCCGAGGAGACGCTCGGCGCGGCCCGGCAGGAGGCCGACCAGGAGCGGGAGCGGGCCCGGGAGCAGAGCGAGGAGCTGCTGGCCAGCGCGCGCAAGCGGGTCGAGGAGGCGGAGACCGAGGCGACGCGGCTGGTCGAGGAGGCCGAGCGGCGGGCCGGCGAGATGGTCGCCGCGGCCGAGCAGCACGCCCAGCAGGTGCGGGAATCGGTGGCCGGGCTGCACGAGCAGGCCCAGGAGGAGATCGCCGGCCTGCGCAGCGCCGCCGAGGTGGCCGCGGACCGCACCCGACGGGAGGCCGAGGAGGAGGCGGACCGGGTCCGCGCCGACGCCTACGCGGAGCGGGAGCGGGCCGGCGAGGACGCGGCGCGGCTGCGCCGGGAGACGCAGGAGGAGTCGGAGGCCGCTCAGGCGCTCGCCGAGCGCACCGTCGGCGAGGCGGTCGCGGAGGCCGAGCGGCTGCGCGCGGACGCGTCGGCGCACGCCCAGCGGGTGCGCACCGAGGCGTCGGACGCGCTGGCGGAAGCGGACCAGACCGCCTCCCGCACCCGGGCCGACGCCCGCGAGGACGCCAACCGCATCCGCTCCGACGCGGCCACCCAGGCCGACACCCTCATCACCGAGGCCCGCGCCGAGGCCGAACGCCTGCAGACCGAGACGATCGCCGAGGCCGAGCGGCTGCAGACGGAGTCGACGGCGGAGGCGGAGCGGGTCCGCGGCGAGGCGCAGGCGGAGTCCGAGCGGCTGCGCTCCAAGGCGTCACAGACGCTGGCGGAGGCCGAGCAGGCCGCGTCCCGCACCCGGGCCGACGCCCGCGAGGACGCCAACCGCATCCGCTCCGACGCGGCCGGCCAGGCCGACACCCTCATCACCGAGGCCCGCGCCGAGGCCGAACGCCTGCAGACCGAGACGGCCGCCGAGGCCGAGCGGCTGCGCGCCGAGTCGGTCGCCAAGGCGGAGAAGCTGATCGGGGACGCCGCCGACGAGGCGGAGCGGTTGCGCGCCGAGGCCGCCGAGACGGTGGGCTCCGCGCGGCAGCACGCCGAGCGGCTGCGCACCGAGGCGGAGCGGGTCCGGGCCGAGGCCGCCGCGGAGGCGGAGCGGCTGGTGAACTCCGCGCGGGAGGAGGCCGACCGGACGCTGGACGACGTCCGCAAGGAGGCCAACAAGCGGCGTTCGGAGGCCGCCGAGCAGGTCGACAAGCTCATCACGGAGACCACCGCCGAGGTCGACAAGCTGCTCACGGAGGCGCAGGAGCAGGCGCTGCAGACGACCGCGGACGCCGAGTCGCAGGCGGACACCATGGTCGGCGCGGCCCGCAAGGAGGCCGAGCGGATCGTCTCCGAGGCGACGGTCGAGGGCAACACCCGGGTGGAGAAGGCCCGCACGGACGCGGACGAGCTGCTGGTCGGCGCCCGCCGGGACGCCACCGCCATAAGGGAGCGCGCGGAGGAGCTGCGCGACCGCATCACCGGCGAGATCGAGGAGCTGCACGAGCGGGCCCGCCGCGAGGCCGCGGAGACGATGAAGTCGGCCGGCGACCGCTGCGACGCGCTGATCACGGCGGCCGAGGAGCAGCTGGCCAAGGCGCAGGCGAAGGCCAAGGAGCTGGTGTCGGAAGCCAACTCGGAGGCGGGCAAGGTCCGTATCGCGGCGGTGAAGAAGGCGGAGGGGCTGCTCAAGGAGGCCGAGCAGAAGAAGGCTTCGCTCACCAAGGAGGCCGAGGAGCTCAAGGCCGAGGCGATCCGGGAGGCCCGGCGCACCGTCGAGGAGGGCAAGCGCGAGCTGGAGCTCCTGGTGCGCCGCCGGGAGGACATCAACGCGGAGATCTCCCGTGTCCAGGACGTGCTGGAGGCGTTGGAGTCTTTCGAGGCGCCGGCGTCGGGCAAGGACGGCGGGGTCAAAGCGGGCGCGACGGTGGGAGCCCCTCGATCGGGTGGCAAGTCCTCGGACGGCTAGCGGAGCGGGGGCATTCCGGTGAAGTATGGGGGCTTTGCCCGGGCCTTTGGCAAGCCGTCCGGTCTTCAGCCACTCAAAAGGGGTGTCATTCTCCAGATCAAACACGCATCCGCTCGATGACACACCGCTTCGGCCCCTAGGATTCCACCTATCACCTCACCGGTCTCTTTCGACAGGAACCCCATGAGCGACACTTCCCCCTACGGCTTCGAGCTTGTGCGGCGTGGGTACGACCGCGCTCAGGTGGACGAACGGATCTCCAAGCTCGTCTCCGACCGTGACAGCGCTCTCGCCCGCATCACCGCTCTGGAAAAGCGCATCGAGGAGCTCCACCTCGAGACGCAGAACGCGCAGGCGGCGGTGACGGACGCCGAGCCGTCGTACGCCGGTCTCGGCGCCCGCGTCGAGAAGATCCTTCGGCTGGCCGAGGAAGAGGCCAAGGATCTGCGCGAGGAGGCCCGCCGCGCGGCCGAGCAGCACCGCGAGCTCGCCGAGTCGGCGGCCCAGCAGGTGCGCAACGACGCAGAATCGTTCGCTGCGGAGCGCAAGGCCAAGGCCGAGGACGAGGGCGTCCGGATCGTCGAGAAGGCCAAGAGCGACGCCTCCCAGCTGCGCGCCGAGGCGCAGAAGGACGCGCAGTCCAAGCGTGAGGAGGCGGACGCCCTCTTCGAGGAGACGCGCGCCAAGGCCGCCCAGGCCGCCGCCGACTTCGAGACGAACCTCGCCAAGCGCCGCGAGCAGTCGGAGCGCGACCTGGCCTCCCGTCAGGCCAAGGCGGAGAAGCGCCTCGCGGAGATCGAGCACCGCGCGGAGCAGCTGCGTCTGGAGGCGGAGAAGCTGCGCACCGACGCCGAGCGCCGCGCCCGTCAGACGGTGGAGACGGCCCAGCGCCAGGCCGAGGACATCGTGGCCGACGCCAACGCCAAGGCCGACCGCATCCGCTCGGAATCCGAGCGCGAGCTGGCCGCCCTCACCAACCGCCGCGACTCCATCAACGCGCAGCTGACGAACGTCCGCGAGATGCTCGCGACGCTCACCGGCGCCGCGGTGGCCGCGGCCGGCGCGCCCGCGACGGACGACGAGCCGATCTCCCGCGGCGTTCCGGCGCAGCAGACCCGGTGACACACGGCGTTTTCCGCTGCGGCTGAAAACATGCGGAGCCCTCCGCCACCGAGGTGGCAGAGGGCTCCGTGCCGTTCTAGCGTGGCCGCATGATCGAGCTCGAAGGCCTGACCAAGAGGTACGGCGAGAAGGTGGCGGTCGACGATCTCACCTTCTCCGTCCGGCCGGGTGTGGTGACCGGTTTCCTCGGCCCGAACGGCGCGGGCAAGTCCACCACCATGCGGATGATGCTCGGCCTCGACCGTCCCACCGCCGGGGACGTCCGGATCGACGGCAGACGGTACGACGGCCTCAGGGACCCGCTGAAGTACATCGGGGCCCTGCTGGACGCCAAGGCGGTGCACGGCGGGCGCAGCGCCTTCAACCATCTGCTGTGTCTGGCCCAGAGCAACGGCATCCCGCGGAGCCGGGTGCACGAGGTGCTGGACACGGTCGGCCTGACCGCGGTGGCGAAGAAGAAGACCAAGGGGTTCTCGCTCGGCATGGGCCAGCGGCTCGGCATCGCCGCCGCGCTGCTGGGCGATCCGCGGATCCTGATGTTCGACGAGCCGGTCAACGGGCTCGACCCGGAGGGCATCCACTGGATCCGCACGCTGATGAAGGCGCTCGCGGCGGAGGGCCGCACGGTGTTCGTCTCCTCCCACCTGATGAGCGAGATGGCGCTGACCGCCGACCATCTGGTGGTCATCGGCCAGGGGCGGCTGCTGGCGGACACCTCCATGGCGGACTTCATCGCCCGCAACTCCCGGTCGTACGTGCGGATCCGCACCCCGCAGCGCGAGCGGCTGCTCGATGTGCTGCACGAGGCGGGGGTCACCGTGGTGGGGGCCGGCGGCCAGGCGCTGGAGGTGGACGGGGGCAAGGCGGAGCAGATCGGGGAGCTGGCGGCGCAGCACGGCATCGTGCTGCACGAGCTCAGTCCGCAGCAGGCCTCCCTGGAGGAGGCGTTCATGCAGTTGACCGCGGAGTCGGTCGAGTACCACGCGCACACCGGGCCGGCGGCTCCCGCGGGTCAGTGGGGCGACGGCTGGAGGAAGGACTGACATGGCGACCACCCAGGTCATCAGGTCCGAGTGGACGAAGATCCGCTCGGTGGCGTCCACGGTGTGGACGCTCTCGCTCGCCGTGGTGGTCACCGTCGCGCTCGGCATGCTCATCGCGGCGCTGTCGAAGAACGAGTTCGACACCATGAGCGAGCGCGACCGGCTCTCCTTCGACCCGACGTACATCAGTTTCGCGGGGATGGGGCTCGGCCAGCTGGCGATGATCGTGTTCGGGGTGCTCGTGGTGGCGAACGAGTACAGCACCGGCATGATCCGCACCTCGCTCGCCGCGGTCCCGCAGCGCGGCGCCTTCCTGTTCGGCAAGATCGGGGTGGCCACCGGGCTGGCCCTCGCCGTCGGGCTGGCCACCAGCTTCGTCACGTTCTTCCTGGGGCAGGCGATGTTGGGCGAGCACAAGGCGTCGATCGGTGACCCGGGGGTGCTGCGCGCGGTGATCGGCGGCGGCGTCTACATGACGCTGATCGCGGTGTTCTCCATGGGCGTGGCCGCGATGCTGCGCTCGCCGATGCTGTCGCTGGGCATCCTGATGCCGTTCTTCTTCCTGATCTCCAACATCCTGGGCAACGTCTCGGCGACGGAGAAGGTCGGCCGCTACCTGCCCGACCAGGCCGGCAGCAGGATCATGCAGGTGGTGACGCCGGTCGACGACGACACGCCGTACGGGCCGTGGGGCGGGCTCGCGATCATGGCGGTGTGGGTGGCCGCGGCGGTCGCCGGCGGATACGTGGTGCTGAAGCGGCGGGACGCCTAGCTGTTCTGTCCGGGGAGGCAATCTCGTTTTTACCTGCCCTTGGGCGGAACCGTCAGCTCCCCGATATCCTCCTAACCCTTACGGGGGCACGGGCTCCCCGCTGTCCTGAACCTTTCGATGGGTGCGGAGCATGATCGAGGCAGTCGGCCTGACCAAGCGTTACGGCGACAAGACCGCTGTGTACAACCTTTCCTTCCAGGTGCGGCCGGGGGCCGTCACCGGCTTCCTCGGGCCGAACGGCTCGGGCAAGTCGACGACCATGAGGATGATCCTCGGCCTGGACAACCCGACCTCGGGGGCGGTGACGATCGGCGGCTACCCGTACCGCAAGCTGCCGAACGCGCCCCGCCAGGTCGGCGCCCTGCTGGACGCCAAGGCGGTGCACGGCGGGCGCTCGGCCCGCAACCACCTGCTGTCCCTGGCGCAGTTGTCCGGCATCCCGGCGCGCCGGGTCGACGAGGTGCTGGGCGTGGTGGGCCTGCAGGAGGTGGCGAGGAAGCGCTCCAAGGGCTTCTCCCTCGGCATGGGCCAGCGGCTCGGCATCGCGGCCGCGCTGCTCGGCGACCCGCAGGTGCTGCTGTTCGACGAGCCGGTCAACGGGCTCGACCCCGAGGGCATCCTCTGGGTGCGCAACCTGATGAAGGCGCTCGCCGCCGAGGGGCGGACCGTCTTCGTCTCCTCCCACCTGATGAGCGAGATGGCGCTGACCGCCGACCATCTGATCGTCATCGGGCGCGGGCAGCTGCTCGCCGACATGAGCGTGCAGGACTTCATCCAGGCGAACTCCGCGGGCTTCGCGCGGGTGCGCACGCCCGACACCGAGCCGCAGCTGCGCGAGAAGCTCACGACGGCGCTGACCGAGGCGGGCGGCCACGTGCTGCCCGAGCAGGACGGCGCGCTGCGGGTGACCGGGCTGGCGCTGCCACACATCAGCGACATCGCGCACGACGGCGACGTACGGCTGTGGGAGCTGTCGCCGCACCAGGCGTCGCTGGAGGAGGCGTACATGCGGATGACGCAGGGCGCCGTCGACTACCGCTCCACGATCGACCAGAAGGCCGGCCTGCAGCAGCCGCTGCCGCCCGGCGCCCAGCCGCCGATGCCGGTGCCGGGCCAGGGCCAGCCCGGCTGGTACGCCCCGCCGCCGCCCCAGCCGGGAGCCCAGCCGCCCGCGGGGCCGTACGGCGGCCCAGGAGGCGGGTACGGCGCTCCGGGCGCCCCCGGCGCGCCTCCCGCGCCGGGCACGGCCAACCCGTACGCCCAGCAGGCGCCTGCCCCGGCCGCCCCCGTTCCGGCGGACGCGCCCCCGCAGGCGCCCGCCCCGGCGCCGCAGACCCCCGCCCCCGCCCCGACCCAGTCCGAGGACGCACGATGAGCACCCCCCAGTCGCCGCTGCCGCCGACCGCGCCGGGAGCCGCGTACTCCGGCTACACCTCGCCGATCCCGGTGGTGCGCACGCACCTCGGGCACGCCATCGGCTCCGAGTGGACCAAGATCCGTTCGGTGCGCTCCACGATGTGGACGCTCGGCGTGTTCGTCCTGCTGGTGGTCGGCATCGGCTTCGCGACCGCCGCGCTGGTCGCCGCCAACGCGTCCGAGGACGACATGGCGGGCGAGAACGCGCTCGGCCTGGGCTTCTTCGGACTGCTGCTCGGCAGCATCTGCATCATCACGCTGGGCGTGCTGACGACGGCCTCCGAGTACGGCACCGGCATGATCCGTACGACGATGACGGCCTGCCCCTCGCGCGGCCGGGTCCTCGCCGCCAAGGCGCTGGTGTTCTTCCTCGTCGCGTTCACCGTCACGCTGGTGTCCAGCCTGCTGGTCGCGATGATCGACGTGGCGCTGGTGACCGACGCGGACAGCCCGACGGGCGGGGAGTGGCTCAAGGGCACCGTCGGCGTGTCCCTGTACATCGCGCTGCTCGGCATGATCTCGCTGGCGATCGGCTCGGTCATCCGGCACTCGGCGGGCGCCATCACCATCATGATCGGCCTGCTGCTGGCGCCGCTGGTCATCGCGCTGTTCATGTTCGCGTCCTCGCTTCAGGACCTGCGCGACTTCCTGCTGGAGTACTCGATCCCGAACCAGCTGAGCGTGTTCTACCAGTCGTCCCTCTCCGAGAGCGGCCCGTCGGGCTGGGACCCGCTGTGGATCGCGATCGGCGTCACCGCGGCCGTCTTCGCGCTGGCCGCCGCCCTGCTGGAGAAGCGGGACGTCTAGCAGCCGGCCGCCAGGGCCGGCCGAGGCTCAGAACCTCGGCGCGTTACGGGACCGCCGCACCCCCGGGTCGCGGCGGTCCCGTGCGTTCCAGCACGCCTTGTGCCAGTGCCGGCGGTCGTCGACGCCCGCGTGCTCCGGCCAGGCCACCACGTGCGGCACCCCGTCGGGGATCAGCTGGTCGCAGCCGGGGCACCGGTAGCTCTTGCCCTGCGCGCTGGCCCCGGCCACATGGCGCACGCTCCACTCGTCGCCCTGCCAGCTCACCGTGGACTGCCAGCCGCCGTAGCGGCTCGCGCGGTCGTCCTCGGCGCTCCGGCCGGACGCGCCGGCGGCCTTGGGTCGGTTACGACGCGGGGACACAGGACACCTCACGGGGCTATACAGGATGCGGGGATCGCCTCCAGCCTACGCGGCGGCGCACGGGGTACGCGGAAGGCGGCGTGCCCTCCAAGTCCCTCTCCGGGCACCTGATTCTGCAGACAATCCGCAAATCTCCCCGCCAGGCCGTGTCCTCGGCACGTGTCAGACGGTTATGCCCGGTGGGGGAGCTCCGCGTCGGAGCCAAGGAAGCAGGAAAGTCCCATGCGTGTAGGAAGTTTCGTGTTGGCGGCCCAGTTCCCGGGTCAGGGCCAGGGGGAGGCGCTGCACCGCGCGGTCCGCTCGGCCGAGGTCGCCGAGGAGGCCGGGCTGGAGTCGGTCTGGCTGGCCGAGCACCATTTCGTGCCGTACGGCACCTGTCCGTCCGCCATCACCCTCGCCGCCTTGATCCTGGGCCGCACCCGCCGGATTCGGGTCGGTACGGCGGTCAGCGTGCTGCCCACCGCCCACCCCGTCGCCCTCGGCGAACAGGCGGCCCTGCTGCACCTGACGAGCGGCGGCCGTTTCTCGCTCGGCGTGGGGCGCGGCGGGCCGTGGGTCGATCTGGAGGTCTTCGGGTCCGGACTCGCGGCGTACGAGGAGGGGTTCCCGGAATCACTCGATCTGCTGGTGCGGTGGCTGCGCGAGCCGGCCGTGGGCGCCGACGGCGAGCGGTACCGCTTCCGTGAAGTGCCCGTCGTCCCACGGCCGTCGGAGGCGCTGACGGAGACCGAGGGCCCCGAGGTCGTCGTCGCCTGCACCTCCCCGCAGTCGGTGCGGCTGGCCGCCGAGCGCGGGCTGGCGATGCTCGTCGGGATGCACGTGGGCGACGAGGAGAAGGCCGAGATGATCGCCCTGTGGCGGCGGCACGCGCGCGCGGCCGGGCGGTCGCCGGACGAGATCCGCAGGGCGGCGCACGTCTCGGCGGGGGTCTGCCAGATCGCGGACCGGCGGACCGACGCGGTGGAGACCCTGGTGAAGGCGATGCCGGGCTGGCTGCGGCAGGGGCTGGACGCGCATGTCACGGTGGACGGCCGGCTGCGGCAGATGCGGGACCCGGTGGCGTACACCGAACTGCTCTGCGGGCTGCACCCGGTGGGCACCCCGCGGCTGTGCGCGGACCGGCTCGCGGCGACCAGCGAGCGGACCGGCATCTCCCGTTTCGCGCTGCTCGTCGAGGGCTCCGGCGATCTGGCGGCGACCGAGGAGAACGTACGGCGGCTCGGCGCGGAGGTCCTTCCGCACCTGCGATGACATGCCGAACCGCCCATCCGTGCCGATGCTTGCCGCTCCCGTACCCCAGGCACCTCCCGCGTGAGGAGCGGCAAGCCGCAGGCTCATGGCGTCAGCAGTCCCGCAGCTCCGGGGACTGGTTCAGCAGTTGGGCGCGCACCGAGGTGAAGCGGACGAGGGTCTCGTCGACCGCGGGGTCCAGGGGGAACACGGCCACCCGGTGGCAGTTCTGGAAGGCGAGCCGGACACCGAAGTGCCGCTGCAGGGCACCGCGTATGGCGTCACTCGCCAGCGCGCGCAGCAGCTGGCCGCGCGCCTGCTCGTCCGGCGGCGGCGTCTGGTTGTCGGCGAAGGCTCCGCCGTCCACCTTCAACTGGGCCACCAGGGAGCTGATCATCTGCCACGCGAACGGCAGGGACGTCCGGACGCAGTCGACGAATTCTGCTTCGTCGACCTCGCCTCGCTCGGCCTGTTCGAGTAGGGCCGGTGAGACGTCGAGCGACATGGGTTCTCCTCTCGCACCCCGGAAGAACAGGGGTTGCCGGACAGGGAAGGGGGAGATCGCCATGCCGGATTCCCGCGCACGCTCAGTACACGCATCGCGACCTCCCGTTCACTACGGTAGGCAACCGCCGGAAGCGGCACCAGGAGAATGGGCACAAAGGGAATCCCCGTTGGGATCACAATCGGCCAGGGAGGAAACCCCTGGTTTCCAGGAGAAATGGGTGGGGCGGGGGGCCCACGGGATGAGGGGGCGACAGGTGGGCGAATCGCGTGCCGGGCGGCGCGTCGAGTAGCGTTGCCGACCATGCGTCTCGTCATCGCCAGGTGCTCCGTGGACTACGCGGGCCGGCTCACCGCACATCTGCCCTCCGCTCCCCGTCTGATCCTGGTGAAGGCGGACGGCAGCGTGTCGATCCACGCGGACGACCGGGCCTACAAGCCCCTCAACTGGATGTCTCCGCCCTGCACGCTGAAGGAGGGCAGCGGCGAGGAGGACGGCGTCTGGACCGTCGTCAACAAGGCGGGCGAGAAGCTCATCATCACGATGGAGGAGGTCCTGCACGACTCCTCGCACGAACTCGGGGTGGACCCCGGCCTGATCAAGGACGGCGTGGAAGCGCACCTCCAGGAACTGCTCGCCGACCGCATCGACACCCTCGGCGAGGGCTACACGCTGATCCGCCGTGAGTACATGACCGCCATCGGGCCGGTGGACATCCTGTGCCGGGACGCGAACGGGGCGACGGTGGCCGTGGAGATCAAGCGGCGCGGCGAGATCGACGGTGTCGAGCAGCTCACCCGCTACCTCGACCTCCTCAACCGCGACCCCCACCTCGCGCCGGTGCGCGGGGTCTTCGCGGCCCAGGAGATCAAGCCCCAGGCGCGGGTCCTCGCCACCGACCGGGGCATCGACTGCCACGTCCTCGACTACGACGCCCTGCGCGGCATCGAGGACGACAAACTCCGCCTGTTCTGATCCCTGTCCCCGGCCGCTCCGCGCCTTCCCCGGGGCGTGCGACGGCGCCCGGCCGTGTCCCGGCCGGGCGCCGTGGCACGTTCGGGGCCGGTCACATCACGGTGTCGGGTGAGGCGGGCCCGCTGCTCTCGGGCGTGCTCGTTCCAGGCGTGCTCGTCCCGGGTGTGCCCGCGGACTGGCTCATGGATTCGCTCTGGGTCGGGCTGGAGGACACCGAACCGCTGGCGGACGTCGTGGTGTCCCCCGTCGGTGACTCGGAGGCGGGCGGGGTGGTCGCCGTCGACGGGGGCCCGGTCGGGGACTTCGACGGGGACGCGCTCGGGGACTCGCTTCCCGTCGACGCCGACGGGGGCGGCGAGGTCGTCGCCGGCTCCGACGGCCCGGCCGGGGAACTCGCGCCGGTCTCCGTGCCGCCCTGGGTGCTGCCGTCCCCGGGGGTGGCACCACCCGTGCCGGTGGTGGGCGAGGGCGTGGCGGACGTGGTGGGGCCGGTGTCGGCGGGGCGGGTGGTGGCCTCGCCGGCGTCGCCGTCCGCGCCCGCCTCCTCGGTGTCCGGGCCGTCGCCGGCGAGCCCGTCGTCGGTGCCGATGCCGACGGAGGGGCTGACGCCGCCCCGGTCGGCAGGGTCGTCCGCGGTCTTGTCGGAGGTGGCGCCGAGGGTGACGACGGTACCGAGCACGGCGACGAGCAGCGCCCCGGCGCCGGCCGCGACCAGGTTGCGCCGGGCGAACCCGCGCAGCCGGTCCCGCCGGTGGGCCATGGGTCCGGTCGCCTCGACGGGCGGGGTGACCAGGGTCGGCGCGGTGGACGGCCCGGGGGGCAGCGCGCGGGGCGCGCGCTGCGCCGGTTCCGCGGGCCGGGCGTCGGGTGTCCCGGCCTCGCCGGTCCCGGCCGCCGCCGTGATCGCGGCGATCCCGGGCACGTCCCCGGAGCGGTCGGCGACCAGGGCGAGCGCCCGGCGGCCGGCGACGGTGCCGCGCTTGTCGGCGAGCGCGCCGCGCAGCCCGATGGAGGACTCCAGTTCGGCGCGGGCGCGGTCGAGGTCTCCCTCGCACAGGGCGAGCACGCCGAGTTCATGGTGGAAGTAGGCCTGCTCGGCGACTTCCCCGGCGAGTCGCGCGGCCTCGGCGCCGGCCCGCAGTGTGTTCTCCCAGGCGTCCCAGCGCAGTCCGGCGGCGAAGGCGGGCGCCGCCGCCCGGGCCAGCCGTACGGGAACGCTCTCCTCGCCCTCGGCGGGCGGTGCGGCGGCCGGGGCGAGGGTGCCGAGGGCGGCGAGGACGGCGTCGGCCTCCGCGCAGACCCGCTCGGGGGCGACCGAGGGGTGCCCGGCCCACCAGGCGTAGTGCTGGGCGGCGGTGTGCAGCAGGTCGTCGGCGTCGTCGGCGTATCCGGCGGCCTCCAGCTGGGTCTGGACGCCGGCGGCGAGCCGGTAGCGGGAGCCGACCGGGGAGACCAGTCCGCAGGCGGCGAGTTCGCCGAGGGCGGCGTCGGCGTGGGTGTCGCCCACGAGGGCGGGCAGGTGGGCCTGGTGCGGCACCTCGCCGTCGAGGGCCACGGCGAAGCGCAGGGTGGCCCGGGCGGAGGCGGAGAGCCGGGAGGCGAGCAGCGGGGCGGGGGCGGCGGCCTCGCCGAGGGAGGGCAGGGGTATCGGCTCGCCGTCCCCGGACGCCGTGTCGGCCGGGACGGCGTCGGCGGGCTCGGACAGGGCGCGGGCGTCCTCGAAGACCCCGAGTTCGTCGACGGCGTCGGCGCCGGCCCGCAGCCGGTCGCGCTGCCGCAGCAGGGCCCCGGCCTGGACGAAACGCAGCGGCAGGCCCTCGGACTCGAACCAGAGGTCGCCGGCCCAGTTGGTCTCCTCCTCGGTGAGGGCCCGGCCGACGACGCGTTCGATGATGTCGATGCCGCCGGGGCGGTCCAGGCCGGACAGGGTGACCTCCTCGACGCCGGACTCGGCGGAGGGGGCCGGGGCGCCGGGGGCGGTGCCGAACAGGTAGGCGCACTCGGGGGTGGCGTCGAGCAGGCCGTCGAGGGCCGTGCCGCCGAGGTCGAGGTCGTCGATGACGACGACCGCGCCGATCTCGCCGACGAGGGAACGCAGTTCGGCGGGGTCGGGCCGGCGGTCGGGGGCGTCGTGGACGGCGTGGAAGAGGTCGTGCAGCAGGTCGTCGGTGGTGCGGTGCAGGCCGCAGAGGCGGACCACGCCGTCGGGGGCGAGGTCGGCGCAGTCCTCGGCGACGAGGTCGAGCAGCCGGGTGCGGCCGGAGCCGGCCGGGCCGACGAGGCGGACGGAGCGGCCGCGCGCGAGGAGCCGGACGAGCTGTTCGCGTTCGTCCTGGCGGCCCAGCAGCGGCAGCGCGGGCTGGGCGGGCCCGGCGGGGGCGGGCGGGCGGGCGGCGCGTTCGGCCTCGGCGCGGGCGGTGGCCGTCCGCCGGCCGGGGCGGTCGGGGCGTGCCTTTCCGGCGTCCGGTCCGCTCGGCAGACCGGCTCCGCCGGGCGGGCACAGCTCGATCTCGCTGCCGTCGACCGGGTTGACGGTGACCAGGTACTCGCCGGCGAAGACCTGCGCGGTGCGGGCGACGGCCGGGGCGTGCTGGCCGAGCTCGGGTGTCAGGGGCTCCCTGGACGGACGTGGGCGTGGCGCGCGGCGGTCGCCCTCATGGCCGTACTCCTCGGGTCCCCGGTTGGTCGGGTCCATGGGTTCAAGCCCCCCAAAAGCGTCGTGTGGCGGTAGCCCCTCCCGGCCTTGCTGCACACTGCGCTGTCGCTTCTGGTCCGGTGCCCGCGCGAGGGATGCGGGCGGCGGGCAGACGAACGGTAAACCTTCGCACAGTATCTCCGACAGGCCGGGGTGCCATGCAGTCCGAATGTCCGACCGACAGGGGGGGCATGCCGTCCGAGACGTCACGGTCCGGTGAGGATTGGGCGCGACGCGCGGTGCGCGGCGGCCGGGCCGACCGGCGGCCGGTCAGACCCGGGGCAGCGACTCCGCCGCCAGGCCGCCCTCGATGGCCAGGATGCGGTGCAGCCGGGTGGCCACCAGCAGGCGCTGCAGCTGCGGCGGTACGCCGCGCAGCACCAGGCGGCGGCCGCAGCGGCCCGCCCGCCGGTGGGCACCCATGATCACACCGAGCCCGGTGGCGTCCCAGGAGTCCAGTTCGGACAGGTCGAGCACGAGGTCGCCGACGCCGCGGTCGACGGCCGTGTGCAGGGCCGTACGGGCGTCCGCCGCGCTGCGGACGTCGAGGCGGCCCCCGACGACCAGCTCGGCATGGTCGCCCCTGATGTGCATATGCGCTCCCCTAAGCGTGTGCGTCCTGTGCTCCGCGTGTGGCTGTCCGGCGTTGCAACCTCTGACTGCGGGAAGCGGCCGGAGGTTGCCGTCTGTGAGCGAACCGATACCGAATTCACCCCTAGGTGTGATGCGCCCGAGGTGTGTGCGGTGCGTGTGCAAGATCTCAGTATCCGTAAAGCCCTGCCCGCTCCGGTGGCGGACGTCACCGGCGTCCACCGTCCGGCGCATCGACGGCGGCCCGCCGCCCGACCACCGTGCGCGGTTCCCTTCGCCGGACATTAGCGCTCGCGCGGGGCGGCGCGGCGGGCTTAGTAACGCGTTTCACGTCTCACGGGGTGAGACGCCCGTCACGTGTCCGGTGAGAAGTCCCGGCGGCGGGCGGGAAGTTCACCGTTTCGCCCCGAGTCACCTTCTTTGTCCCACCTGTCCGTGCGCTGGAATCGCGGGCGGAGCCTCCGGTACAACCGGGCACCCACCGACCCCGAGGTCGCCCGGACCGCGCCCTCGGGAGCCCTCAGGAGCCCGCAGGAGCCCCCCGGATGAGAACCCGTTCCGCAGTGGCCGCCACCGCCCTGGCCGCCCTCCTCTGCCTGCCGCTGACCGGATGCGGCGGCGGGGACGGCGGCGCCGACGCGGCACCGCCCACGGCCACTCAGACGCCGACGCCGTCCCCCGCCGCGGAGCCGCGGAACGCCGCGGAGTTCCTCGCCCGCGCGCGGGAGGCGATGGCCGCGCGGCCCGGCTGGACGTTCACGGTGCGGGGCGACGAGGGCCTCACCTCACCCGGCGGCGACAGCGCCGCCTCGTACACCGCCACCGTCGACCGGACGACCGGTGAGCCGATGACGCTGCACTCCACCGGCACCACCCACGTCAAGGGCGCCGACAAGCCGGAGGAGGTCTACGTCGTCGACGGCACCGGCCACATCAGGAAGGGCGCCCACGGCGTGTGGACGAGCGGCCCGGTCTCCGACCCGGGGATCGCGGCCGTGGTCGAGGACCCGATCGCCGCGCTGGACGCGTTCGCCGAGCACGGGGACGCCGTGACCGTGCGGAAGTCCGCCGGGGCCGTCGAACTGCGCGCGGCCCTCGGCTCGGCGGCACCTCTGTCGGCCGTCCGCGGCCGGGCGGTCACCGAGAAGGCGATACGCGAGTTCGCCCCGACCCGGGAGCAGTTGCGGGGCGCCGGGATCGCACCGTCGGACGACCGGATCACCGTCGAGAGCGTCGAGGAGACCCTGACGCTCGACCCCACGACGTACCGTCTCACCGCCCACCGCTTCACCTGCGTGTTCCTGATCCCCTATCAGGGCGGGGCCATGCGATACCACCAGGAGGTGACGGAGCACACGAAGGGCGTCTTCTCGGGGACGGTGACGCTGCCGGCGGGGGTGACGGGCGGCTCCTGACGCCCTGACGCCACCCCGTCTCCGCCGCCCCCACCCGGCGACGACCGTGCCGCCCGTCACAGCCCCACGACGGCCGGAAGCTCGCACCAGACGTACTTCCCTCGGTCCCCGAACCGGGACAGCGGCTGCCACCCCCACACGGCGGAGCAGGCCCGCACGATCCCCAGCCCCCGCCCGCCCTCGTCCCGCGTCAGGTCGGCGCACTCCCCCGGAAACAGGGGAGGTTCGGGATCGGCGTCCCACGCCCCGATCCGTAGCACCCCGTCCGCCCACCGCACGCGCAGGGCGGCGGGCCCGTCGGTGTGCCGTACGGCGTTGGAGACCAGCTCGGCGGCGAGCAGTTCGGCGTCGTCGACGAGGTGGATGAGGCCGTGCAGGGTGAGGATCAGGCGGAGGGTGCGGCGGCAGACGGTGACGGCGCGGAGGTCGTTCGGGATGTACAGGGAGTACTCCCAGGAGTCGCCGGCCTCGGCGGCACGGGTTTCTGACATGCGTCAACTCCGTTGAGGTGGTGGGGTTTCGGAGGGATGTGCGAGCAATTCCACAGCGTGTGCGTCGCGTCACCGACAGTAGGACCTAAATTTAGGCCCCTGCAACCCACTGTCGTAATCTCACTCCGAACGGGTCGTGACCATCCGGACGGTCGAACGGCGAGGAGGAACCGCATGGGGCGGCGCAAGCAACCCACCGCGCGCCAGCTGCGCCTTGGCCTTGAGTTGCGGAAGCTACGCGAAGCGGCGGGGCTCAAGGGACTGGAGGCGGCAGCGCTGCTGGGGGCCGACTCCGTGCAGATAAGCCAGATCGAGTCCGGTATCGCGGGGGTGAGCGAGGAACGGGTGCGACGTCTGGCCGCCCATTACTCCTGCACCGACGCGGAGTTGATCGAGGCGCTGGCGGCCATGGCGACCGACCGGACGCGCGGCTGGTGGGAGGAGTACCGAGAACGCCTGCCCACGTCGTTTCTCGACCTGTCCGAGCTGGAGCACCACGCCACCCACCGCTGGGACGTGGAGCTCCTGTACGTTCCCGGCCTGCTCCAGACCGAGGACTACGCGCGGATGCTGTTCTCCTCCCGCGTACCCGAACTTCCGCGTACCGAGATCGAGCTGCGCGTCCAACACCGCACACGGCGGCGCGGCATCCTGCAAGGGCCGAAACCGGTCCCGTACACAGCGGTGGTCCACGAGTCGGCGCTGCGTATGCGGGTGGGCGGCCGGAGTACCTTGCGGGCCCAGCTCGCACACCTCCTGGAAGCGTCCGAGGCCGACCACGTGACGGTGAGGGCCATCCCGTTCGAGACGGACAGCTTCACGCCGCTCGGAAGCACCATCGTGTACGCGGGCGGAGACATCCCGAAGCTGGACACCGTGGTGCAGGACGCTCCACACGGCACGGTGTTCATCGACGCCGAAGCCCAGCTCGGCGTCTTTCGAACACTCCTCCGTAGAGTGGAAGCCGCATCACTGGACCCCGAGCGGTCACGGGACTTCATCCACAGGGTGGCAAAGGAGCTGTGAGGCCATGACGACCTCCGACACCTGGCGCAAGTCGTCGTACTCAGGCGGCGGCGACGGCAACGCCTGCGTCGAAATAGCCGTGCGTCGCGGCCAGATGGCGATACGCGACTCCAAGGCCCCCGCCCACGCCACCCTCACGTTCCCCGCTCCGGCCTTCACCGCCTTCGTCGGTTCCCTCCGGGATGGCGGGCCGGGTATCACGGGAGCCGGCGTCGCCGGTTCGACGTAATTCTCCGGGCGTTCCCGGACCGCCTTCCGGCCGCCGCACGACGACGCCGGTTTCATGGGCCGGGTGATCCCAGGAATCCACCGCTCCCCCGCCCCGTCCCCCCGTACCCGCGGGCTGTGCGTCGCCGCGGCGGCCGTCGGCGCGCTGCTCCTCGCCCACGGCTACCCGGCCGCCGGTGCCGAAGCCCCTCGCCCGGTGTTCCCCGTTCCGGTCGACGTCGGCGACGCCGCCCAGGTCATCACCGTCGAGGCCGACGGCTCGCACGCCACGGTCACCGCCTGGACCAAGGGGCCGCTGCGCTGGAGGGCGCGGTTCGGCACGGGTGCCGGGCGCGTCGGGCAGAACGGTGTGACCGACGGGACGACCCGGCGGCAGGGGACCCGGACGACGCCCTCCGGCACGTACACGATCACCGAGGGGTTCGGCGTGCAGCCGAGCCGTACGAGGATGCCGTACCACGTGGTGGACGCGGGCGACTGGTGGGTGCAGGACCCGGAGTCACGGTTCTACAACTCGATGCACGGGGAGGCCGGTGCCGACTTCCCGCTCACCGAGGCGGGTGACCGGGGCAGCGAGCATCTGATCGACTACCCCGTCCAGTACGCGAAGGCGCTGGTCATCGACTTCAACCGGTGGCCCGCCGTGCCCGGCCGGGGCGCCGGGATCTTCCTGCACGTCAACGGGTCGGGCGCGACCGCCGGCTGTGTGTCCGTGCCGCGCGCCACGATGGACCGGATCATGCGCTGGATCCGGCCGGGCGCCCACCCCCGCATCGCCATCGGGTGACCGAACGGCCGCTGACCTCACCTACGCTGGCCCCATGGTCAACCTGACACGCATCTACACCCGTACCGGCGACCAGGGCACGACGGCCCTCGGTGACATGAGCCGGGTCAAGAAGACGGACCTGCGGATCTCCGCGTACGCCGACGCCAACGAGGCCAACGCGGTGATCGGCACGGCGATCGCGCTGGGCGGGCTGGACGAGGAGGTCGTCAAGGTCCTCACCCGCGTGCAGAACGACCTGTTCGACGTGGGCGCGGACCTGTCGACCCCGGTGGTGGAGAACCCGGAGTTCCCGCCGCTCAGGGTCGAGCAGTTCTACGTGGACCGGCTGGAGGCCGACTGCGACCGCTTCAACGCCGAACTGGAGAAGCTGCGGTCCTTCATCCTGCCCGGCGGCACCCCGGGCGCGGCCCTGCTGCACCAGGCGTGCACGGTCGTACGCCGGGCCGAGCGGTCCACCTGGGCCGCCCTGGAGGCCCACGGCGAGGCGATGAACCCCCTCACCGCCACCTACCTCAACCGCCTCTCCGACCTGCTGTTCATCCTGGCCCGGACGGCGAACAAGGCGACGGGGGACGTGCTGTGGGTGCCGGGCGGGGAGCGGTAGCCGGCGGCTAGCTCCGTTTCGACGCGGGCTCCCGTTTCGGGAACAGCGTGTAGCTCGCCGCGATGAGCAGGTTGATGCCGATCACCCACAGCATCCGCTGCTGCCAGGCCACCAGGGACCCGGTGTCGCCGTCGTCGCCGACGTACCAGACCGCGGCCTGCAGCAGCGCGATGGCGACGGCCGCGGCCAGGCTCCAGCGGCCGGCCACCTTCCACTCGTGGACGGCGCGGGCGGTGCCGTACTTCGGGGGGCGCGCGGGCGGCGGGCCGTCGGCGAAGCGGTGGGCGATGCGGGCGTCGGCCCACTTGACCGTCGCGTGCCCGAGCCCCACGGTGAAGCCGATGTAGACGGCGGCGAGGCCGTGCCGCCAGTCCGGTTCGGCGCCGCCTCGGAGGTCGACCGCGGTCACGGCGAACAGCACCACCTCCAGCAGCGGCTCGCACAGCAGCAGGGCGAGGCCGGTCCGGGGCATCCGCAGCGCGTACCGGAAGACCAGCCCGGCGGCCAGCAGCACCCAGAAGGCCACCTCGCAGGCGACGATCAACCCGACGATCACGGTCCGCTCCTCTCGCTCACCCCTCCAGGCTCGCTGCGGATTCCGCCGGACACGTCGTCTCCGGCGACGATGTCGGGGCCCCTCGGGTCCGTCGAAAGATGCAGTGCGCGACCCTCCCCGGGCATCAGGCGAGCACCCCGCGCGCGGTGTTGGATGGGGATCATGGCCACCGCCCCGCCGATCCCCCGCCCGAACCGCTTCGACGTGTCGATCGCCGTCGGCGGGCTGCTCGGCGGGGTCACGATGTGGGCGCTCGGCCTGTACACCTCGGGCAGCGGCCTCCTCCCGGCCGACTGGGGGCTCGTCCCGCTGGTGGTGATGGCGGCCCTGGAGCTGCTGCGCCGGTCCCGGCCGAGCTTCGCGCTCGTCGTGGGCACCCTGGCGCTGACCTTCGACATGCTCACCCCGGGCAACGCCGCGACGATCATCATGTACACGGATCTCGCCTACGCGGCCGTGCTGTACGGCACCCCGGCCGCCGCCCGCCGGATCCCGGTGACCACCGGTCTGGCCACGGTCGCGATCACGCTCGGCTTCCTCGTCTGGTGGCGTGATCCGCAGGCGCTGTTCGTCGGACTGGGCGCGGCCATCGTCTCGTTCGGGCCGGCGGCCACCGGGGCACTGGTGCGCGACCACCGCGACGCCGCGGAGGCGGCCCGGCTGCGCGCCGAACAGACCGCGCTGCTCGCCGAGATGGACCGCTCCCAGGCGGTGACCGCGGAACGGGCGCGGGTGGCACGGGAGTTGCACGACATGGTCGCCAACCACCTGTCCGCCATCGCCATCCACTCCACGGCCGCGCTCTCCCTGGACGACCCGGCGACCTCGAAGGACGCGCTCGCCGTCATCCGGGAGAACAGCGTCGCGGGGCTGGCCGAGATGCGCCGGCTGATCGGGATCCTGCGCGACAGCGGCGCCGGGACGGAGCCGGCGGTGGCGCCGACCCTCGACGGTCTGACCGCGCTGGTCGAGGGGGCCCGCACCAACGGCCTCGACGTGACTCTGGCCGGCCTCGGAGGCGGCCCCCTGCCCGCCCCCGTCGAGCTGGCCGCCTACCGCATCGTGCAGGAGTCCCTCACCAACGCCCTCAAGCACGCCGCCCCCGGCCCGGTGCGGGTGTCGCTGGCCCGCAGGGACGGCGCCCTGGAGGTCGCGGTGAGCAGCCCGTACGGCGCGGCGGGCGGCGAGCACGGGGACGGGGACGGTGGCCCCCGGGCGCCCGGTTCCGGCGCCGGGCTGGTCGGGATGCGGGAGCGGGCCACGCTGCTCGGCGGTACGTTCGCCGCCGGGGCCAGGGGTGCGCAGTGGACGGTCCACGCGACGCTGCCGCTCGCGGACACCCCGCCGGAATGAGCCGACAAGGAGATGCCGTATGAGTCCCGCCATCCGTGTCCTCGTCGCCGAGGACCAGTCCGCCGTGCGCGCCGGACTGGTGCTCATCCTGCGCAGCGCGCCCGGCGTCGAGGTGGTCGGCGAGGCGGCGGACGGCGAGGAGGCGGTGGCGCTGGCCCGGCGGCTGCGTCCGGACCTGGTGCTGATGGACGTTCAGATGCCGCGTCTGGACGGGGTGTCGGCGACCCGGCAGGTGGTCGGGGAGGGGCTGGCCGACGTGCTGGTGCTGACCACGTTCGACCTCGACGAGTACGTGTTCGGCGCGCTGCGGGCGGGGGCCGCCGGCTTCCTGCTGAAGAACACCGAGGCACGCGATCTGATCGCGGCGGTGCGGACGGTGGCGGCCGGTGAGGGGATCGTCGCGCCGGCCGTGACGCGCCGGCTCATCGCGGAGTTCGCGGCCGGTTCCGCGCGGCGGCCGGATACGGACGGGGCGGTTCTGGAGGGGCTGACGCGGCGGGAGCGCGAGGTGCTGTCGTGCCTCGGCGAGGGGCTGTCCAATGCGGCGATCGCGGAGCGGCTGCGGATGGCGGAGGCGACGGTGAAGACGCACGTCAGCCGGTTGCTGGCGAAGCTGGAGCTGCGCAGCCGGGTGCAAGCGGCGGTGCTCGCCAGGGAGTTGGGTCTGTGACCGGGACCCGGTGACCGCCGCCGGTCCAGTGGTCCAGACCTATTGACCTATGGTCCAGACCTTTCTATTCTCGCCGCACTGTGGGCTGAAGGCTCAGTCATGCCCACGGCACCCCACACCTCGTACGAGGACGACAAGAGGAGGCGCAGGATGCGCTTCAGACACAAAGCGGCGGCCGGCTTCGCCACCCTGCTGCTCCCACTCGCCGGACTGGTCGGGCTCGCGGCGCCCGCCGAGGCCGCCACGTCCGCCACCGCGACCTACGCCAAGACCCAGGACTGGGGCACCGGCTTCGAAGGCAAGTGGACCGTCAAGAACACCGGGACCACCTCGCTCAGTTCCTGGACCGTCGAGTGGGACTTCCCCACCGGCACGTCCGTCACCTCCGCCTGGGACGCCGACGTCACCTCCGCCGGCAACCACTGGACCGCCAAGAACAAGTCCTGGAACGGCACGCTCGCCCCGGGGGCCTCGGTCTCCTTCGGCTTCAACGGCGCCGGCTCCGGCTCCCCGGCCGACTGCAAGCTCAACGGCGGCAGCTGTGACGGCGGTTCGCTCCCCGGCGACTCCGCCCCGTCCGCCCCGGGCACCCCGACCGCCTCGAACGTCACCGACACCTCGGTCAAGCTGACCTGGTCGGCGGCCACCGACGACAACGGCGTCAAGAACTACGACGTGCTGCGCGGCGGCAGCAAGGTCGCCACCGTGACCACCACGTCGTACACCGACAGCGGCCTGACCGCCGGCACCGACTACTCCTACTCCGTCCAGGCCCGCGACACCGCCGACCAGACCGGACCGGTCAGCGGCTCGGTCGCCGTGCGCACCACCGGCGGCTCCACCGAGCCCCCGCCCACCGGCGACAAGGTCAAGCTCGGCTACTTCACCGAGTGGGGCATCTACGGCCGGAACTACAACGTCAAGAACCTGGTGACCTCCGGCTCCGCGTCCAAGATCACGCACATCAACTACGCCTTCGGCAACGTCACCGGCGGCAAGTGCGCGATCGGCGACTCCTACGCCGACTACGACAAGGCGTTCACCGCCGACCTCTCCGTCGACGGCGTCGCCGACACCTGGGACCAGCCGCTGCGCGGCAACTTCAACCAGCTGCGCAAGCTGAAGGCCAAGTACCCGCACATCAAGGTGCTGTGGTCGTTCGGCGGCTGGACCTGGTCCGGCGGCTTCGGCCAGGCGGCGGCCAACCCGGCCGCGTTCGCCCAGTCCTGCTACGACCTGGTCGAGGACCCGCGCTGGGCCGACGTCTTCGACGGCATCGACATCGACTGGGAGTACCCGAACGCCTGCGGTCTGAGCTGTGACACCAGCGGGGCGGCTGCCTTCAAGAACCTGATGTCGGCGCTGCGCGCCAAGTTCGGCCAGAACTACCTGATCACCGCGGCCACCACCGCCGACGGCTCCTCCGGCGGCAAGATCGACGCCGCCGACTACGCGGGCGCCGCACAGTACGTCAACTGGTACAACGTGATGACGTACGACTTCTTCGGCGCCTGGGAGGCCAAGGGCCCGACCGCCCCGCACTCCCCGCTCACCTCGTACGCGGGCATCCCGCAGCAGGGCTTCACCACCGCCGACGCCATCGCCAAGTACAAGGCCAAGGGCGTGCCCGCGAGCAAGCTGCTCGTCGGCATCGGCTTCTACGGCCGCGGCTGGACCGGCGTCACCCAGGACGCCCCCGGCGGCACCGCGACCGGCCCGGCGGCCGGCACCTACGAGCAGGGCATCGAGGACTACAAGGTCCTCAAGAACTCCTGCCCGGCCACCGGCACCGTCGCCGGCACCGCGTACGCGCACTGCGGCACCAACTGGTGGTCGTACGACACCCCCGCCACCATCGGCGCCAAGATGACCTGGGCCAAGAACCAGGGCCTGGGCGGCGCCTTCTTCTGGGAGTTCAGTGGCGACACCGGCAACGGTGAGCTGGTGAGCGCCATCGACAGCGGCCTGCGGTAGACCCACCGCGGCCCCAGGACGCCGCGGCCGGACCACGAGTCCGGCCGCGGCTTCGTCGTTGCGAGACCGCTCGGGCGGGTGATCAGGCCACGTTCACCCGCTGCCCGGGGGGCGCCGCCTCCAGCCAGGCCAGGAAACCGGTCAGGGCGTCCTCGCTCATCGCCAGCTCCAGCCGGACGCCCTGGTGCAGACAGGTGAGGATCACCGCGTCGGAGAGCAGCGCCAGCTCCTCCTCGCCCTCGGGCAGCCGACGGCCGGCCACCTCGACGGAGGCCCGCTCCAGCACACGGCGCGGCCGGTAGGCGTAGGAGAAGACGCGGAACCACGCGACGCGGTCACCGCTGTAGCGGGCCACACCGTAGCCCCAGCCCTTGCCACTGGTGTCGGGGTTCTCCGCCACGTCCCAGCGCAGGGAGCAGTCGAAGGTGCCGCCGGAGCGCTGGATGAGTCTGCGGCGCAGGCCGAAGACGAACAACCCCAGCACCACCAGGGCGACGACGATTCCGCACACAGTCAGAGCGAGGACCATCGACACCGACCTCCTCGTCTCCTAGATCGCGGAACAGGTAACGGAATATAAAAAACACCCGGATTCACCTCAGCCGCGGCTGGGACCGGATCGCTCCGGTTCCAGCCGCGGCTGAGATACGTCACGCGTGGCAGGCTGTGTCAGCGCGCCGCCACCGCCCGCAGGCGGACCTCCGCGCGGCGCTCGGCGAAGGCGTCGGCCTTCGTCTTGGCGCGCTCCAGGGCCCGCTCGGCACGCTGGACGTCGATCTCGTCCGACAGCTCGGCGATCTCGGCCAGCAGCGACAGCTTGTTGTCCGCGAACGAGACGAAACCGCCGTGCACCGCGGCGACGACCGTCCCACCTTCACTCGTACGGATGGTCACCGGGCCCGACTCCAGCACACCGAGCAGCGGCTGGTGACCGGGCATGACGCCGATGTCGCCGGACGTGGTGCGCGCGACGACCAGGGTGGCCTCGCCGGACCAGACCTGGCGGTCCGCGGCGACCAGCTCGACGTGCAGCTCAGCAGCCAAGGGTGGCTCCTCGGGTCACCACCCGGCGCTCTCGCCGGGTGTCAGTTACAAGTCTAATGGGCGTGACTGAGGGGGCGGGACGAACCCGCCCCCTCTTACGTCACACAGGTACCGGGGTCAGGAGACGCCCAGTTCCTTCGCGTTCTTCTTGAGGTCCTCGAGACCACCGCACATGAAGAACGCCTGCTCCGGGAAGTGGTCGTACTCGCCGTCGCAGATCGCGTTGAACGCGGCGATCGACTCGTCCAGCGGCACGTCCGAACCGTCCACGCCGGTGAACTGCTTGGCGACGTGGGTGTTCTGGGACAGGAAGCGCTCCACGCGACGGGCACGGTGGACGACGAGCTTGTCCTCCTCGCCGAGCTCGTCGATACCGAGGATCGCGATGATGTCCTGGAGGTCCTTGTACTTCTGCAGGATCGTCTTGACGCGCATGGCGGCGTCGTAGTGGTCCTGCGCGATGTAGCGCGGGTCCAGGATGCGGGACGTGGAGTCCAGCGGGTCCACGGCCGGGTAGATGCCCTTCTCGGAGATCGGACGGGACAGAACCGTCGTCGCGTCGAGGTGGGCGAAGGTGGTGGCCGGGGCCGGGTCGGTCAGGTCGTCCGCGGGGACGTAGATCGCCTGCATCGAGGTGATCGAGTGACCGCGGGTCGAGGTGATGCGCTCCTGGAGGAGACCCATCTCGTCGGCCAGGTTCGGCTGGTAGCCCACCGCGGAGGGCATGCGGCCGAGCAGGGTCGACACCTCGGAACCGGCCTGCGTGAAGCGGAAGATGTTGTCGATGAAGAACAGCACGTCCTGCTTCTGGACGTCACGGAAGTACTCGGCCATGGTCAGGCCGGCCAGCGCGACGCGCAGACGGGTGCCCGGCGGCTCGTCCATCTGACCGAAGACCAGCGCGGTCTTGTCGATGACGCCGGAGTCCGACATCTCCTCGATGAGGTCGTTGCCCTCACGGGTGCGCTCGCCGACACCGGCGAACACGGAGACACCGTCGTGGTTGTTGGCGACGCGGTAGATCATCTCCTGGATGAGCACCGTCTTGCCGACGCCGGCGCCGCCGAACAGACCGATCTTGCCGCCCTTGACGTACGGGGTCAGCAGGTCGATGACCTTGACGCCGGTCTCGAACATCTCGGTCTTCGACTCGAGCTCGTCGAAGTTCGGCGCCTTGCGGTGGATGGACCAGCGCTCGCCGTCGTAGGACTCGTCGACGTTCAGCACCTCACCGAGGGTGTTGAACACCTTGCCCTTGGTGAAGTCGCCGACCGGGACGGTGATGCCCGTGCCCGTGTCGGTGACCGGGGCCTGGCGGACCAGACCGTCGGTGGGCTGCATGGAGATGGTGCGGACCAGGCCGTCACCCAGGTGCTGGGCGACCTCCAGGGTCAGCGTCTTCTTCTCGCCGGCGTTGGCCGGGTCGGCCACCTCGACGTGAAGGGCGTTGTAGATGTCCGGCATCGCGTCGACGGGGAACTCCACGTCGACGACCGGGCCGATGACCCGCGCGACGCGGCCCGTCGCCGTGGCCGTCTGAGCAGTGGTGGTCATTAGTTGTCACTCCCCGCGGTCGCGTCGGCCAGGGCACTCGCGCCACCGACGATCTCGCTGATTTCCTGGGTGATTTCGGCCTGGCGGGCCGCGTTGGCAAGCCGCGAGAGCGTCTCGATGAGCTCTCCGGCGTTGTCGGTGGCCGACTTCATCGCGCGCCGCGTGGCGGCGTGCTTGGAGGCGGCCGACTGGAGCAGCGCGTTGTAGATCCGGCTCTCCACGTAGCGCGGCAGCAGGGCGTCGAGGACGTCCTCCGCGGAGGGCTCGAAGTCGTACAGCGGGAGAATCTCGTTCTGAGGCTTCTCCGCCGCCACCTCGTCGAGGCTGAGCGGCAGCAGGCGGGAGTCGACCGCCGTCTGCGTCATCATCGACACGAACTCGGTGTAGACGATGTGGAGCTCGTCCACGCCGCCGTCCGCCGTGTCCTTCTCGATGGCCTCGATCAGGGGGGCCGCGACCTTCTTGGCGTCCGCGTACGTCGGCTCGTCGGTGAAGCCCGTCCACTGCTCCGCGATCTTGCGCTCGCGGAAGTTGTAGTGGGCGACACCGCGCCGGCCGACGATGTACGTGTCGACCTGCTTGCCCTCGCGCTCGAGGCGCGCGGTGAGCTGCTCCGCCGCCTTGATGGCGTTGGAGTTGAACGCGCCGGCGAGGCCGCGGTCACTCGTCAGGAGCAGCACCGCGGACCGCACGACCGTCTCGGCCTGCGTGGTCAGCGGGTGCCTGGTGTTCGAACCGGTACCGACCGCCGTGACCGCGCGGGTGAGCTCGGTCGCGTACGGCGTGGAGGCCGCCACCTTGCGCTGCGCCTTGACGACGCGCGAGGCGGCGATCATCTCCATCGCCTTCGTGATCTTCTTGGTCGCGGTGACGGATCGGATGCGACGCTTGTAGACCCGGAGCTGGGCTCCCATGAGTCAGGTCCCTTCCTTACGTCACTTGGAGACGCTGACGGCCGTGTCCTCGCCGAGCAGCTTGCCGTCCGAGGTCTCGAACTGCTTCTTGAACTCCGCGACGGCGTCGTCGATCGCCTGGATGGTGTCGTCCGACATCTTGGCGCCCTCCTTGATGGAGGTCATCAGGCCCTGCTCCTTGCGGTGCAGGTACTCCAGCAGCTCCTTCTCGAAGCGGCGGATGTCGTTGACCGGGACGTCGTCCATACGGCCGTTGGTGCCGGCCCAGATCGACACGACCTGGTCCTCGGTGGCCATCGGCGCGTACTGGGCCTGCTTCAGCAGCTCGACCATGCGCTGGCCGCGCTCCAGCTGGGCCTTGGACGCGGAGTCCAGGTCGGAACCGAAGGCGGCGAACGCCTCCAGCTCGCGGAACTGGGCGAGGTCCACGCGGAGGCGGCCGGAGACCTGGCGCATCGCCTTGTGCTGCGCGGAACCACCGACTCGGGAGACGGAGATACCGACGTTCAGCGCGGGGCGCTGACCGGCGTTGAACAGGTCCGACTCCAGGAAGCACTGGCCGTCGGTGATGGAGATGACGTTGGTCGGGATGAACGCCGAGACGTCGTTGGCCTTGGTCTCGACGATCGGCAGACCGGTCATCGAACCGGCGCCCATGTCGTCGGAGAGCTTGGCGCAGCGCTCCAGCAGCCGGGAGTGCAGGTAGAAGACGTCACCCGGGTAGGCCTCGCGGCCCGGCGGGCGGCGCAGCAGCAGGGAGACGGCGCGGTAGGCGTCGGCCTGCTTCGACAGGTCGTCGAAGATGATCAGGACGTGCTTGCCCTCGTACATCCACTGCTGGCCGATGGCCGAGCCGGTGTACGGGGCGAGGTACTTGAAGCCGGCCGGGTCGGACGCCGGGGCGGCGACGATGGTCGTGTACTCCAGCGCGCCGTTCTCCTCCAGCGCGCGGCGGACCGACGCGATGGTCGAGCCCTTCTGGCCGATGGCGACGTAGATGCAGCGGACCTGCTTCTTCGGGTCGCCGGAGCGCCAGTTGTCACGCTGGTTGATGATCGTGTCGACGGCCAGGGCGGTCTTGCCGGTCTGGCGGTCGCCGATGATCAGCTGACGCTGACCACGGCCGATCGGGGTCATCGCGTCGACGGCCTTGTAGCCGGTCTCCATCGGCTCGTGCACCGACTTGCGCTGCATGACCGTGGGGGCCTGCAGTTCGAGGGCGCGGCGACCGGACGTCTCGATCTCGCCGAGGCCGTCGATCGGGTTGCCGAGCGGGTCGACGACGCGGCCGAGGTAGCCCTCGCCGACCGCGACGGAGAGGACCTCACCGGTGCGCGTGACCGGCTGACCCTCCTCGATGCCGCTGAACTCGCCCAGGACGACCGCACCGATCTCGCGCTCTTCCAGGTTCAGCGCGAGACCGAGGGAGCCGTCCTCGAACTTCAGCAGCTCGTTCGCCATGGCCGAGGGCAGACCCTCGATCTTGGCGATACCGTCGCCGGCGACGGTGACCGTACCGACCTCCTCGCGCGAGGCCGCGTCCGGCTTGTACGACTGGACGAAGGTCTCCAGTGCGTCCCGGATCTCCTCCGGCCGGATCGTGAGCTCCGCCATCTGGGTTCCCTGCTCTCCTTGTTGGGCCCGAAGTTTCACTTGGGGGTATTCCACGAGTTCGGGACTCCCCCCAATAAGAGGTGAATCCTCTGCACGGCCCAACCAGGGCCGTTAAGTACGTTCTGGCTATGAAGTTGCTGAGTGCTGCTAGCTCGCCATGCGGCGGGCGGCGTCCTCGATGCGGTCCGCGATGGAGCCGTTGATGACCTCGTCACCGACCTGCACCCGGATCCCGCCGACGACCTCGGGGTCGACGTCGAGGTTGAGGTGCATCGTGCGGCCGTACAGCTTCGCCAGGGCGGCGCCCAGGCGCTGCTTCTGCACGTCGCTCAGCGGCACCGCCGAGGTGACGACGGCCACGATGCGGTCGCGGCGCTCGGCGGCGAGCTTGGACAGGGAGTCCAGGCCCGCTTCCAGGCTACGTCCCCGCGGCGCGGTCACCAGACGCGTGACCAGACGGACGGTGGCCGCGTCGGCCCGGCCGCCGAGCAGGCTGCGCAGCAGCTCGCCCTTGGCCGAGACGGTGGCCTTCCGGTCCGTCAGCGCGGCGCGCAGCTCGGTGTTGCCGGAGACGATCCGCCCGAAGCGGAACAGCTCGTCCTCGACGTTGTCGAGCGTGCCGGCGCGCTGTGCGGCGGTGAGGTCGGCGGTGTTCGCCAGCTCCTCCAGCGCGTCCACCAGGTCGCGCGACTGCGACCAGCGCGAGCGCACCATGCCGGCCACCAGGTCGGCGGCCGTGCCGCTGACCTGGGCGCCGAGCAGACGCTGGACCAGTTCGGCCTTGGCCTCGCCGGCCTGCGCCGGGTCGGTGAGGACCCGACGCAGCGACACCTCGCGGTCGAGCAGCGCGGTGACGGCCGCCAGCTCGTCGGCGAGCTGCGCCGCGTCCACGGACGTGGCGTCGGTCAGCGCGTCGAGACGCTCGCGTGCGGCTGCCAGTGCCTCGCGGCTCGCTCCGTTCATCGCGCGGCCTCGGCCTTCTCCTCGAGCTCGCCGAGGAAGCGGTCGATCACGCGGCTCTGCCGGGCGTGGTCCTCGAGGGACTCGCCGACGAGCTTGCCGGCCAGCTCGGTGGCGAGCGTGCCGACGTCCTGGCGGAGCGCCTGCGCGGCGGCCTTGCGGTCGGCCTCGATCTGGGCGTGGCCGGCCGCGACGATCTCCTCGCGCTGGCGCTGGCCCTCGGCCCGCATCTCGGCGATCAGCGCGGCACCCTGCTCCTGCGCCTCCTGGCGCAGGCGCGCGGCCTCGTGCCGGGCCTCGGCGAGCTGGGCCTTGTACTGCTCGAGGACGCTCTGGGCCTCGGTCTGCGCGGCCTCGGCCTTCTCGATACCGCCCTCGATGGCCTCGCGGCGCTCCTCCAGAACCTTGTTGATGTTCGGGAGGAGCTTCCAGGCAAGGAAGCCGAAGACGATGACGAAGGCGATAAGGCCGATGACAAGCTCGGGGATCGGCGGGACGAGGGGGTTCTCCATATCCTCGGCCGCAACCGTGAGCAACGGGCTCATGTGTGTGCCTTTCGTCTAGTCGGCTGGTCTGGCTTCGGAGATCAGTAGCCGTAGACGAACGGCATGACCAGACCGATCAGGGCGAGCGCCTCACAGAAGGCGAAGCCGAGGATCTGGTTGGCACGGATCAGGCCGGCGGCCTCGGGCTGGCGGGCCAGGGCCTGGGTGCCGTTACCGAAGATGATGCCGACGCCGACGCCCGGGCCGATCGCGGCGAGGCCGTAACCGATGGAGCCGAGGGAGCCTTCAACAGCAGCAAGGGTCTGCATGCCAGTTCTTCCTTTTCTTTACGGACCGGTGGGGGTTGGCCACCGGACGATCTGTGGAGGTGGGAGGGCAGTGGCTCAGTGGTGCTCGGCCATGGCGCCCTGGATGTAGGTGCAGGTCAGCAGGACGAACACGTAGGCCTGCAGCGCCTGGATGAACAGCTCGAAGGCGGTCATCACTACAGTCATGACGAACGAGACACCCGCGTAGGCGATCCCGATGCCGTTCAGCAGGTACCAGCTGGCGATCGTGAAGAGCAGCAGCAGGGTGTGCCCGGCGAACATGTTGGCGAACAGTCGCACGGCGTGGGTGAACGGGCGGATCAGCAGGTTCGAGAAGAGCTCGATCAGCATGGCCAGCGGGAGCACCGCGCCGAGCGACTTGTCGTAACCGGTGACGTTCTTGAAGAAGCCGACGAAACCGTGCCTCTTGAAGGTCAGCGACACCCAGGTGACGTAGACGATCCCCGCGAGGGCCGCCGGGTAGGAGATGATCGCGGTGACCGGGAAGGCGGCCACCGGGATGATCGCCCAGAGGTTCATCATCCAGACGAAGAAGAACAGCGAGACGACGAGCGGGACGTACTTCTCGCCTTCCTTCTTGCCGATCGTCTCGTAGACGACACCGCGCCGGATGAAGTCGTAGCCGGCCTCGGCGACCATCTGGAGCTTGCCCGGGACGACCTTCGGCTTGCGGAAGGCGGCCCAGAAGAACCCGACGATGACGACGGAACCCAGCAGCGCCAGCAGCATCGTCTTGTTGAAGTACAGGTTGCTGTCCCCGTCTCCCCACAGGGGCTCGAACAGGAACGAGTGCAGGCCGGGAGAGGGAAAGCCACAGCCGTCGAAGATGTGGCAGTCGGTCTCGAAGGCGAGCACCTGCGTCGGGTCAGCACTCACCGCGGGCTCCTTCAGCGTGGCGCATAGGTACGGCAACCTCGTTGTGTCGGCGCGGCGTACGGCCGCGGTTCGGCACGGGACTGGTGTTACGGATGTGGGGGCGGCTGGGGGGCATCTCGCCTCGCGATGGAACAGGCGTCAGCTCGGATGCCCGCGCCCGCGATGCCGCAGTTGGCACCGGACGATAGCAGGATCTCTCAGGCGTCTTTATCCCGGCCCTACCCCTCACGACGAGTGCCCCGATTTTTCGGGTTCGACGTAGAGGATCTTGGCCTTCATATGCGCCCGCGTCTGTGCCGCGATCCAGGCAAGAGTGCCGGCGAGCAGGGTGAACGCGAACGCCTTCGGGTGGAACAGCGTGGTGTTCTTGAACGCGGCCATGAAGATGAACAGCAGAAGAATCTGGGCCGCGTAGAGCATCAGTCCCATCGCCTGGAACAGATGCGGAAGCGATTTGGCGGTGCGCTGCAGGACGTAGAGACCGAGCCCCATGAAAAGGATCACGATGACCGTCGCCACGACGGCGCCGATCGCTCCTTTTCCACCCGCGACCACACCGCTGACGACGGCGGCGATCGCGCCGACGGCGGCTGTGGGCACAGCGGCCTGGGCAAGGATCCGGACGTCGTTGGACGGCATGGCGGCAACTCCGCTTTCAACGGGGGGCAGGGGTGTCGTCATGGACGAGCGTAGTCCCGGCGCGAGGCGGTCAGACCTCGGCGAAGGGCCCATCGCACTGGGGTCCTTCGGCTCTGTCCGGGGTTCTCGTGAACCGTATCACAAACTATTTGATGAGGTCTTTACCTGGTTGGTGTGCTGGCTGTCACACGTGAGAGTGACAGTGCGCGTCTGAGCGAGAACCGAGACCTCTTGTCTGGTATTGGCCCGATTCGCTCCCCCATGAATGGGCAATGCTCTAGTCAGATTCTTACCTTGACCGAGGACCCACGGCCGACGCCCCATTGACACCGGACACCCCGGCGGCCACCGGCGTACGCGCCTCCTCCTCGTCCGCCGGGACCGTCTCCACCACCCCGGCGACCGGCCGGCGCCGCCGGTACCGCGGCGGTACGAAGGACTGCGCCCACATCGGGGCGCGCGGCGTGAACCGGGGCAGCAGAAGCAGCACCAGGCCGATGGCGCTGAGGAACACGATGCCGAGGACGATCCACATGGACGCCGAGTTGACGGAGTAGGCCAGCGCGCCGAACGCGATCAGCGCCGACCAGAAGTACATGATCAGCACGGCGCGGCTGTGGGAGTGGCCGATCTCCAGGAGGCGGTGGTGGAGATGGCCCCGGTCCGCCGCGAACGGCGACTGGCCGCGCCAGGTGCGCCGTACGATCGCCAGGATCAGGTCGGCCGCCGGGATCGCGATGATGGTCAGCGGCATCAGCAGCGGGATGTACACCGGCACCATCTGGTGCACGGAGTTGCGCTCGGACCCGGAGAACAGCTTCATCACATCGGGGTCCACCTGACCGGTGACCGAGATCGCGCCCGCCGCCAGCACCAGCCCGATCAGCATCGACCCCGAGTCGCCCATGAAGATCCGCGCCGGGTGCATGTTGTGCGGCAGGAAGCCCAGGCACATGCCCATCAGGATCGCGGAGAACAGCGTCGCGGGCGCCGCGGCCTCGATGTTGTAGCCGTACCAGATGCGGTAGGCGTACATGAAGAACGCCGCCGACGCGATGCACACCATGCCGGCCGCGAGCCCGTCCAGCCCGTCCACGAAGTTCACCGCGTTGATCGTGATCACGACCAGCGCCACCGTCAGCAGCGTGCCCTGCCACTGGGTCAGCGCGACGGTGCCGACACCCGGGATGGGCAGCCACAGGATCGTCAGACCCTGCACGACCATCACGCCCGCGGCGATCATCTGCGCGCCCAGCTTGATCAGGGCGTCGATCTCGAACTTGTCGTCGAGGACGCCGATCAGCCAGATCAGCGCGGCCCCGGACAGCAGCGCGCGCGGCTCGTTCGACCGCTCGAAGACCTCGTTGAGGTTGGTCAGGTGGTCGGCGACCAGCAGACCCGCGCACAGACCGAAGAACATCGCGATCCCACCGAGCCGTGGAGTGGGCTCCCGGTGCACGTCACGCGCCCGGATCTCCGGCATCGCCCCGGCCACGATCGCGAACTTGCGTACCGGCCCCGTCAGCAGATACGTCACCGCGGCCGTGACGCACAGCGTCAGCAGGTATTCACGCACGGGCTTCCCCACAGGTCTCGCTGGCCATCTCAGCCTCACACCCTAGCGACGGCCGCATACGGTTGGGGACTTCCGGGTAGCCAGGATGGTTGCACGCAAGGCTGTGAGTACCCCGGGTAACCGGCTCCCAAGGGGTACGGACACCGGCTCGGACCCGTTCAGTCAGGGTACGGCGGGAACGCCGCCGTCAGGTCCCGCACGTCCTCCCGGACCCGCTTGGCGTCGGCCTCCTCCCGCAGTACGCCCGCCATCAGGGCCGCGATCCGCGCCATCTCGGCCTCCCCCATGCCCTGCGTGGTCACCGCCGCGGTGCCCAGGCGCAGGCCGCGGGCGTCCGCGTGGGGCAGGGCGCAGCAGTCCAGGACGATCCCGGCGGCCACCAGCCGGCCCCGCGCGGTGCGGCCGTCGACGCCCAGCGGGGACGGGTCCGCGGTGATCAGATGGGTGTCGGTACCCCCGGTGGTGACCGCCATCCCCTCGGCCGCCAGACCGGCGGCGAGCGCTCGCGCGTTGGCGACCACCTGATGGGCGTACGCGGCGAACGCCGGTGTCGCCGCCTCGCCGAACGCGACCGCCTTCGCGGCGATGGTGTGCATCTGCGCCCCGCCCTGGGTGAACGGGAAGACGGCCCGGTCGACGCGCTCGGCCAGGTCCGCGCCGCACAGCAGCATGCCGCCGCGCGGGCCGCGCAGCACCTTGTGCGTCGTGGCGCACACGATGTCGGCGTACGGCACCGGGCTGGGCGCCGCGCCACCCGCGACCAGCCCGATGGGGTGCGCGGCGTCGGCGATCAGACAGGCGCCCACCTCGTCGGCCACGGCCCGGAAGTACGCGTGGTCGATGTGGCGCGGATAGGCGATCGAGCCGCACACGATCGCCTTCGGCCGGTGGGTGTGGGCGAGGGTGCGCATCTGGTCGTAGTCGATGAGGCCGGTCTCGGCGTCCACCCCGTAGGGGACGAAGTCGAACCAGCGGCCGGAGAAGTTCGCGGGCGAGCCGTGGGTGAGGTGGCCGCCGTGCGGCAGACCGAGGGCCAGCACGGTGTCGCCGGGACGCAGCAGCGCCGCGTAGGCGGCCAGCACGGCCGACGAGCCGGAGTGCGGCTGGACGTTGGCGTGCTCAGCGCCGAACAGCTCCCTCGCCCGGTCCACGGCGATCCGCTCGGCCACGTCGACGATCTCGCAGCCGGAGTGGTGCCGGGCACCCGGATAGCCCTCCGCGTACTTGTTCGCCAGGGGCGAGCCGAGCGCGGACAGCACGGCCGGCGAGGTGAAGTTCTCGGCGGCGATCAGCTGCAGCGTGCGCGCCTGCCGCGTCCGCTCCGCGTACAGGATCTCGGCCAGTTCGGGGTCCTGCCGGCGCAGGACGTCGGTTTCGAGGGTGTGACTGACCGTCATGGTGCACTCCGGACGCGTCGACGCTGACGTACGTCCAATGTAGGCCGGTACGTCACGTGTCGCCCGTGTTCTTCACCCGGTCCGGGCCGGCACCCCGGTCAGTGCGGTCACCACCGGATCCAGTGCCTGGTGTATCTCGTCCCCGATCGACCGGAAGAACGTCAGCGGCGCCCCGTAGGGGTCGTACACCTCGTCCGCCTCGGCGGTGGGCGCCAGCAGCCAGCCCCGCAGCGCAGCGGCGGCCCGCACCAGGGCTCGCGCGCGGACGACCACCCCGTCCTCCAGCGGCGGCAGCGTGGTCGGGTCTATGGCCCTCACCAGCCGGGTGAACTCCTTCAGGGTGAAGGTCCGCAGCCCCGCCGAGTGCCCCATGGAGATCACCTGCGCCCGGTGGTCGCGGGTGGCCGTCAGCACCAGGTCCGCCATGATGACGTGCTCGTCGAGCAGTTCGCGCCCCACGAACCCGGAGGCGTCCGCGCCGAAGTCGGCGAGCACGGTCTCCGCGTGCGACTCCATGGGCGCGCCCTCGTGCCCCCAGGTGCCGGCGCTCTCCACGATCACCGCGCCGCCGAGCATGCCGAGCCGCTCCGCCACGAAATGGCGGGTCAGCCGCTCGGTGATGGGCGAGCGGCACACGTTGCCGGTGCTGACGTGCAGGATGCGGAAGCAGTCGCGCGGCAGCCCGACGAAGGTCGTCGTGATCTCCGCGGCCCGTTCCCCGCCGCCTATGCCACGCCCCGCGTCAGGGGCTGTCAATTGGCCACCTCGAGGTCGGGTACCACCTTGCGCAGATCGTCGGCGGAGATGGCCCCCTCGCGCAGCAGCAGCGGCACCTCGCGGCTGACGTCCACGATCGACGAGGGGACGTTGCCGGGGGTGGGGCCGCCGTCGAGGTAGACGGAGACGGAGTCGCCGAGCATGCCCTGCGCCTCGTCGCAGTTCTCCGGCGCGGGGTGGCCGGTGAGGTTGGCAGAGGACACGGCCATCGGGCCGACCTCGGTGAGCAGCTCGATGGCGACGGGGTGCAGCGGCATGCGCACGGCGACGGTGCCCCGGGTGTCGCCCAGGTCCCACTGCAGGGACGGCTGGTGCTTGGCGACGAGCGTGAGAGCGCCCGGCCAGAACGCGTCGACCAGCTCCCAGGCCAGCTCGGAGAAGTCGGTGACCAGGCCGTGCAGGGTGTTGGGCGAGCCGATCAGCACGGGGGTGGGCATGTTGCGGCCCCGGCCCTTGGCCTGCAGCAGGTCGCCGACGGCGTCCTTGGCGAAGGCGTCGGCGCCGATGCCGTAGACCGTGTCCGTGGGCAGCACCACGAGCTCGCCCCGGCGGACGGCGGACGCGGCCTCGCGCAGACCGGTCACACGGTCGGTCGCGTCGTTGGTGTCGTATCGCCGAGCCATAACTAGCGGGCCTCCTCGTACACGTACTGCGGGATCGAAGTGGGGGTGGTCACGGCAGCGCCTTGCGCGCGGTCGCGAAGCGCGGCCGGTTGTTGAGATCGGGGTGGTCGGCCGCGTCGGCCCAGCCCCGCTCCTCGGTGAAGATCCACGGCACCTGGCCGCCCTGGGTGTCGGCGTGCTCGATGACGACGACGCCGCCGGGCCGCAGCAGGCGGTGCGCGGTGCGTTCGATGCCCCGGATCAGGTCGAGGCCGTCCTCGCCCGAGAACAGCGCCAGCTCGGGGTCGTAGTCGCGGGCCTCCGGGGCGACGTACTCCCACTCGGTGAGCGGGATGTACGGCGGGTTGGAGACGACCAGGTCGACCTGGCCGTCGAGGTCGCGGAAGGCGTCCAGGGCGTTGCCCTGGCGCAGGTCGACCCGGGAGCCGGCCATGTTCTTGCGGGTCCACACCAGGGCGTCCTCGGAGAGCTCCACGGCGTGCACCCGCGAGCGCGGGACCTCCTGGGCGAGCGCGAGGGCGATGGCGCCGGAGCCGGTGCACAGGTCGACGATGCAGGGCTCGACCACGTCCATGGCGCGCACCGCGTCTATGGCCCAGCCGACCACGGACTCGGTCTCGGGCCGGGGCACGAAGACGCCCGGCCCGACCTGGAGCTCCAGATAGCGGAAGTAGGCCCGCCCGGTGATGTGCTGCAGCGGCTCGCGCTGCTCGCGCCGGGCGATGACCTCCCAGTACCGGGCGTCGAAGTCGGAGTCCTTCACGCTGTGGAGTTCGCCGCGCTTGACGCCGTGCACGAACGCGGCGAGCTCCTCCGCGTCGGTGCGCGGCGAGGGCACGCCGGCGTCGGCCAGCCGCTGGGTGGCCTGGGCCACCTCCGCGAGCAGCAGGTTCACGCGAGTCCTCCGTGTCGTACTGGTTCGTGCGTAGGGGGGTCCTCAGGGTCCTTACGCGGCCGCGAGCTTCGCCGCCGAGTCCGCGTCGATGCACGCCTGGATCACCGCGTCGAGTTCGCCGTCCAGGACCTGGTCCAGGTTGTACGCCTTGAAGCCGACGCGGTGGTCCGAGATGCGGTTCTCCGGGAAGTTGTAGGTGCGGATCTTCTCGGAGCGGTCGACGGTGCGGACCTGGCTTCGGCGGGCGTCGGCGGCCTCCCTCTCCGCCTCCTCCTGCGCCATGGCGAGCAGCCTGGAGCGCAGGATACGCATCGCCTGCTCCTTGTTCTGCAGCTGGCTCTTCTCGTTCTGGCAGGAGGCGACGACCCCGGTGGGGATGTGCGTGATGCGCACGGCGGAGTCGGTGGTGTTGACGGACTGCCCGCCGGGCCCGGAGGAGCGGTAGACGTCGACGCGCAGGTCGTTCGGGTTGATCTCGACGTCCACCTCCTCGGCCTCGGGGGTGACGAGGACGCCGGCGGCGGAGGTGTGGATGCGGCCCTGGGACTCGGTGGCGGGGACGCGCTGCACGCGGTGCACGCCGCCCTCGTACTTCAGCCGGGCCCAGACGCCCTGCCCGGGCTCCAGCTGGCCGCGGGCCTTCACGGCGACCTGGACGTCCTTGTAGCCGCCCAGCTCGGACTCGGTGGCATCGATGATCTCGGTCTTCCACCCGACGCGCTCGGCGTACCGCAGGTACATGCGCAGCAGGTCCCCGGCGAACAGGGCGGACTCGTCGCCGCCGGCGCCCGCCTTGATCTCCAGGATGACGTCCTTGTCGTCGCTCGGGTCGCGCGGGACGAGCAGCAGGCGGAGCTTCTCCGTCAGCTCCTCGCGCTGTTCGGTGAGGTCCTTGACCTCGGCCGCGAAGTCCGGGTCGTCGGCGGCGAGTTCGCGGGCGGTCTCGATGTCGTCGCCGGTCTGCTTCCAGGAGCGGTAGGCGGCGACGATCGGGGTGAGCTCGGCGTAGCGCTTGTTGAGCTTGCGCGCGTTGGCCTGGTCGGCGTGGACCGAGGGGTCCGCGAGCTTCTTCTCCAGGTCAGCGTGCTCGGTGACCAGTTCCTCGACGGCCTCGAACATCTTGGGGCTCCTGTGTGCGTACGGGGGGTGAAGTGGCGGGCGACCAAAAACGCCGGTCCCGGACGCACCCCGGGCGGGGGCGCGGCCGTGGACCGGCGAAAAGGGGCTCGCTACTTCTTGGAGCCGGCGGCAGCCTTGCCGAAGCGGGCCTCGAAGCGGGCCACACGGCCACCGGTGTCGAGGATCTTCTGCTTGCCCGTGTAGAACGGGTGGCACTCGGAGCAGACCTCGGCACGGATGGTGCCGGACTCGATGGTGCTCCGGGTGGTGAACGACGCGCCGCAGGTGCAGCTGACCTGCGTCTCGACGTACTCGGGGTGGATGTCGCGCTTCAAGGTGTCTCCTAGGTTTCGGGAGGGCGCCGGGTCGCCGTCGCGGGCTGCGAGAGCGTGAACCGGAGCCGACGTACCAGTCTGCCAGGACTGGCGCCATCAGCCCAAACCGGGGGGTGGGCGGAAGTATTCCCGGCGCCGGCCCGGGGAGCCCGGGCAGCCGGCCGTGCCCGCACTGGGGTGCCCGTGCAGGTACGGCCCCTCCCCCTCAGGGGGTGGCCACGCCCCGGGCGTCGCCGGTGGCCGTGCCCTCGGTCGCCGTCCCGGGGACCGGCCGGTCGTGCTTCAGGGCCGTCCAGACCTGCCGGGCCTTGGCCGGGACGACGACGACGCGGTTGGGGTCGTCGGCGTCGTAGCGGACCGGCAGGGTGATCATGGTCATGTTGTCGGCGCCGATGCCTTTCAGGCCGTCCGCGAAGGACATCAGGGAGGTGACCGAGCCGAGGTCGGAGTCGGTGGTGACGGCCTTGGTGGCCGCGTCGGCGAGGTCGTACAGCTTCTTGGGGCTGGTGAGCACGCCGATGTGGTCGACCCGCTCGATGAGCGCCTTGACGAAGGCCTGCTGCAGCTGGATGCGGCCGAGGTCGGAGCCGTCGCCCACACCGTGCCGGGTACGGACCAGGCCGAGGGCCTGCTCGCCGTCGAGGGTGTGGGTTCCGGCCTTCAGCCTCAGGTGGCTGTCGGGGTCGTCGATGTCCTTGGTGGTGGTGATCTCCACGCCGCCCAGTTCGTCGATCAGCTTCCGGAAGCCGGAGAAGTCGACCTCCAGGTAGTGGTCCATGCGGATCCCGGTGAGCGACTCGACCGTCTTGACCGCGCAGGGCGCGCCGCCGGTGGAGTACGCCGAGTTGAACATCACCCTGCGGGCCGCGTCGTGGGTGACACCGCGGACGTCCGTGCACTCGGGGCGGTCGATGAGCGTGTCGCGGGGGATGGAGACCACGGTGGCCTTCTCACGGCCCTCGTACACGTGGACGACCATCGCGGTGTCGGACCGGGCGCTGCCGTCGTCGGGGCCGCCGCCGAGCTCCTTGTTGGCGCCGGAGCGGGTGTCCGAGCCGAGGACCAGGATGTTCTCGGAGCCGTTGCCGGGCTTGGCGGGGCGGTCGGTGCCCAGCACCTGGTTGATGTCGACGCTGGTGATGTTGCCGTTGAGCTTGAGGTACAGGAAGCCGGCGCCGGCCCCGCCGAGCACGACGACGCCCGCGGCCACCCAAGCCGCCACCGCCAGGCTCCCCCGCCTGCCCCGGGCCTTGCGGCGGCCACGGGAGCGGTGACGACGTATGCCGGGCTCCGGCGTGCTCTTGGCGGACATGTACACCTCGGGTTCCCTACGGCTCCATCTTCACTCCGTCCACTGAGACGGGCGCGGCGGGCAGGGGGTTGCACATCCCCACATGTCTCCCCTGTAGCGATTGGCACAGGAAACGACGGGAACGCACGGGAAACGCACAGCGGACCCACAGGAAGGGCCGCCCCGGGAGATCCCGGAGCGGCCCTCGGTGCCCTGGACGGGCGTGGTGGCGGGGTCAGCCGAACAGGTTGAAGCCCTGCCAGCCCCAGCCGACCTTGACGCGGGTGCTGCCCGTGAACGGCATGGAGGCGACACCGCGGCCGGGGTACAGCCACAGGTTGCCCGAGCCGTCCCGGGTCACCAGGTCGGCCTTGCCGTCGCCGTTGACGTCACCGGTGGTGACGTAGGCGTTGAAGTTCCAGCCCCAGCCGGCCTTGACCCGGCTGCCCAGCGGCCAGCTGCCCACACCGCGGCCCGGGTAGAGCCACAGGGTGCCGGAGCTGTCGCGGGCCAGCAGGTCGGGCTTGCCGTCGTTGGTGTAGTCGCCCTTGCCGAAGATGGTCAGGGCGCCCCACCCCCAGCCGGCCTTGATGCGGGTGCCGAAGAACCCGTTGCCCTTGCCCGGGTACATCCACAGGTCGCCGTTGTTGTCCTGGGCGAGCAGGTCGGGCAGACCGTCGCCGGACAGGTCGCCGGGAACGACGATGTTCTTCATGACGTTCCAGCCGCCGCCGATGCGGAGCGTCTCGTAGCTGTCGACGCCGTTGAAACCGAAGAAGTACAGCGAGCCGTCCGGGGTGCGGATCAGGTAGTCCTGATACGTGTCCCGGTTGAGGTCGGCCTGACGGACCAGGTTGACGCCGCTCCAGTCGCCGAGCGAGTAGCGGTTGCCCAGCGTGGCGCCGGGACGCGCGTAGTACTCGAACGCCTCGCCGCCGGACGTACGGGCGAACAGGTCCGCCAGTCCGTCGAAGTTGAGGTCCGTGTCGTCGACGCGCTCGTTGATCGCGCCCACGTAGGAACGGGTCTTGGCGTAGACGCTGTACGCGCCCGACTCCACACAGTCCTCGACGCCCCACGACACCACGCCCGCGATGCGGCCGTTGACCACCAGCGGGCCACCGGAGTCACCGTTGCACGGCGAGACCGTACCGGCGTCCTGGCCGGTGGCCGGGTCGCCGGCGCAGGCCATCTGGCCGGGCACGAAGTCGGCGCCGTAGTACGACGTGCAGGCGGAGTCCGCCTGCATCGGCACGGACGCCTTCTTCAGCGTCAGCGAGATGTCGTCGCTGGTGGAGCTGGTGCGCCCCCAGCCGTAGACGGTCGCCGGGGTGCCGGACTTGTACGAGACGGTGTCGGAGCTGGACGTCACCTGGAGCGTCTTGTACGGCAGCGGCCTGTCCAGCGTCAGCACCGCGAGGTCGCCGCCGGTGACGGTGGCGAGGTCGAACGTCGGGCTGACCCACTGGCGTGCCACGTTGGCGACCTGGCCGCCGTGCAGATCACTGCCGTCCGGCAGCTGGCTGGTGCCGGCCAGGATGGCGCCCTTGTTCCTCCAGTCCAGCCCGTACACGCAGTGCGCGGCGGTGAGGACCTTGGCAGGGGCCACCAGCGTGCCACCGCAGAAGTAGCCCTCGTCGTCGGAGGTGTCCGCGGTGCCCTTGTCGTCGTAGTAGTGCAGCTGCACCATCCACGGCGCCTCGGAGATGCTGGCCTGCGTACCACCGATGATCTTCGGATCGACGGTGGTCGAGGTGGACGCAGAGGGGCTTGCGTCGGCCTCGGGCTCGGCCGCCGGGGTGGTGCTGTCCTCCTTCAGCGCGGCCTGGGCGCCCTCGATCCGCCGGAGGAGTTCGGCCTGGGAGGCGCCGGCCGGCTTCTGCGCGGCCCGGGGGGCCGGAAGCGGAGCCGGGTCGGTCGCCTCGGCCGGAGCCGCCGTGAGCACCGCACTTCCCAGCGCGAGTGCGGCGGCGGCCGCCGGAAGAGCTCTGCGGGCTCTTCGAGAGGTAGATGTCACTCAGGATCTCCTGTCGCAGTAAGGATGCTTGCAGGAGAGAGAAGGACCCACGGGCGGGCATGACCGAACTCCGTGGGCGTATCAGAAAATACGTTCCCCCCCACTACAGGCCGCCGATCCTACAAGGCCCCCGTACGACGGAAGTCCCGCCCCTCACCTGAAGTGAGGAGCGGGACTCCCTGTAACGGCCGGGCCGTTGGGCTGTGGCTCAGTCGCCGTTGCCCGGGGTCGGCGTCGTCTTCTGGATCTGCATCAGGAACTCGACGTTCGACTTGGTCTGCTTCATCTTGTCGAGGAGCAGCTCGATCGCCTGCTGCTGGTCGAGCGCGTGCAGCACCCGGCGCAGCTTCCAGACGATGCCGAGCTCCTCGGCGCCGAGCAGGATCTCCTCCTTGCGGGTGCCGGACGCGTCGACGTCCACCGCGGGGAAGATGCGCTTGTCGGCGAGCTTCCGGTCGAGCTTGAGCTCCATGTTGCCGGTGCCCTTGAACTCCTCGAAGATCACCTCGTCCATGCGGGACCCGGTGTCCACCAGGGCGGTGGCGAGGATGGTCAGCGAGCCGCCGTCCTCGATGTTGCGGGCCGCACCGAAGAAGCGCTTCGGCGGGTACAGGGCGGTCGAGTCGACACCACCGGACAGGATGCGGCCGGAGGCCGGGGCGGCCAGGTTGTAGGCACGGCCCAGACGCGTGATCGAGTCGAGCAGGACGACCACGTCGTGACCCAGCTCCACCAGTCGCTTGGCGCGCTCGATGGCGAGTTCGGCGACCGTGGTGTGGTCCTCGGCCGGGCGGTCGAAGGTCGAGGAGATGACCTCGCCCTTGACCGACCGCTGCATGTCGGTGACCTCTTCCGGACGCTCGTCGACGAGGACGACCATCAGGTGGCACTCGGGGTTGTTGTGGGTGATCGCGTTGGCGATCGCCTGCATGATCATGGTCTTGCCGGTCTTCGGCGGGGCCACGATCAGACCGCGCTGGCCCTTGCCGATGGGCGAGACGAGGTCGATGATGCGGGTGGTCAGGACGCCGGGGTCCGTCTCCAGCCGCAGGCGGTCCTGCGGGTAGAGCGGGGTCAGCTTGTTGAACTCCGGTCGGCCGCGGCCGTGTTCGGGCGCCATGCCGTTGACGGAGTCCAGGCGCACCAGCGCGTTGAACTTCTCGCGGCGCTCGCCCTCCTTGGGCTGGCGGACCGCGCCGGTGATGTGGTCGCCCTTGCGCAGGCCGTTCTTGCGGACCTGGGCGAGGGAGACGTACACGTCGTTCGGGCCGGGCAGGTAGCCGGAGGTCCGGATGAAGGCGTAGTTGTCGAGGATGTCCAGGATGCCCGCGACGGGGATCAGGACGTCGTCCTCGGCGATCTGCGGCTCGTTGACCTCGTCGCGGCCACGGCGGCCACGGCGGTCGCGGTAGCGGCCGCGACGGCCCCGGCGGCCGCCCGCCTCGTCGTCGTAGCCGTCGTCCTGCTGGCGGTCCTGGCGGCCGCCGCCCTGCTGCTGGCCCTGCTGCTGACCGCGCTGCTGGCCCTGCTGGTCGTCGCCCTTGCCGCGGCGGTCACGGTCCCGGCCGCGCTCGCGGCGGTCGCGGCGGCGGCCCTCGGCCTCGCCGGCGTCGCTCTTGCCGTCGGCCTTGGCCTCGCCCTGCGGCTGCTGGGCGGGCGTCTCGGCCTTCGTCTCGGTCCTGGCCTCGGCGGTGACCGTCTCGGTGGCGGTGCCGCCCGGGGCACCCGCCTCGGCGGTGGCCCGGCGCCGGCCCCGACGCTCGGCGGGTGCCTCGGTGTTCGTCGGCTGGGGCTGGCCGGGGATCTCGATCTGCTGCTGGGCCGCGGCCTTCTCGGCCGGCGCCTCGGCGGCCTTCGCCGCGGCCTTCTTGTCGGCCTTGTCGGCGCTCTCCTCACCCGTACGGGTGCGCGAGGTGGCGCGGCGCTTCGGCTTGGTCTCGGCGGCGGCGTCGGCCTGCGGGGCGGCGGCGCCGCCCGCGGCCTGCGCCTCCTTGATGACCTCGATCAGCTGGCTCTTGCGCATCCGCGCGGTGCCCCTGATTCCGAGGCCGGATGCGACCTGCTGCAGCTCGGCCAGCACCATGCCCTCGAGGCCGGTACCGCGGCGCCGCCGGGAGCCGGCACCGGTGGCAGGCGCGGAGGCGTCCGTGGCGGGCGCGGCAGCGGTCTCCTCGACACGTGCGCCCATCAGATCGGTGGTGTCGCTCACGAAGGGTCCTTCCCTGGAGCGGACGTCGGCCTGTCTGGCTCGGCGACCGGTTGTGCTGTCCGGATCCGGTCCTTGCTGTGCGGACGGAGCCGGGGCGGTGGTCCGCCAAAGCGGCGGAAGAGAATTTCTGGTGACGGCGCTTCCCCGACGAGCCGTGGCACCCGGTGTCAGTGTCACGTGGCGCGGTCGCACCGATTCCGGAGCGTGCCCTGGGGACCGCTCAGCGTCGCTGTACGGCGTACTGCCCAGGTACGTCGTACGGAACGCAGTGCGACTCGGGGAGCTCCCGGAAGAATGTCTGTCCCGGACGGGGACACGAGGCACCTCGCCATGGTGGGGTCGGGTGCAGACTTGAGGTTAACACTACCGGATCCAACAAACATTCCCCCTCTCCAAATCCGGCAACCGCGGCCTTTCAGCTGTCACCGGAAGCCGTGCCGCCGGAGACCGTGTCGCCGGAACCGCCCTCACCGGACCTTTCCCCCGTCGTTCGTCCGCCGGCGACCGCGCCGCCGGCGCCCTGCTCACCGGTGGTCCTGTCGCCGGGCGGGGCCAGCGGCAGGACGCTCGCGCCGCGCAGGTCCAGGCTCAGCCGGTTGGCGGCCCAGTCGGTGCCGGCCAGCGCCTCGACCTTGGCCGCGGAATCCGCGTCGGCCAGCGCCATCACGGTCGGTCCGGCACCGGAGATCACCGCGGGGACCCCGTCGGCGCGCAGCCGCTCCACCAGCGCCGCGCTCTCCGGCATGGCGGGGGCGCGGTACTCCTGGTGCAGGCGGTCCTCGGTGGCGGGCAGCAGCAGCTCGGGACGCCTGGTCAGGGCCTCGACGAGCAGTGCGGCGCGGCCGGCGTTGGCGGCGGCGTCCACATGCGGCACGGTGCGCGGGAGCAGGCCGCGCGCCGTTTCGGTGAGTACCGGCTTCCCGGGCACGAAAACCACCGGAACGATGGAATCCGAGGGGTCCATCCTGATCGCCCGCGCGGCGCCCGCCTCCATCCAGGAGAGGGTGAAGCCGCCGAGCAGACAGGCCGCGACGTTGTCGGGGTGACCCTCGATCTCGGTGGCGAGCTCCAGCAGCGCCGCGTCGTCGAGCCGGGACTCGCCGCCTATGGTCACGGCGCGCGCGGCGACGATGCCGGCGCAGATGGCGGCCGAGGAGGAGCCGAGGCCGCGGCCGTGCGGGATGCGGTTGGCGCAGACGATCTCCAGGCCGCGCGGCTGGCCGCCCAGGGCGTCGAAGGCGGCTCGCAGGGAGCGGACGAGGAGGTGCTTCTCGTCGCGCGGCAGCGTCTCGCTGCCCTCGCCCGCGATGTCGATGTGCAGCCCGGAGTCGGCCACCCGGACGACGACGTCGTCGTAGAGCCCCAGCGCGAGGCCGAGGGCGTCGAAGCCCGGGCCGAGGTTGGCGCTGGTGGCGGGGACGCGCACCCGGACGGCGGCGGCGCGGAACGCTGGACCGGCCATCGCTCGTTGACTCTCCTTGAGCTGCGGAACTGTCGAATGACATTCGATACGTACGGGAGACACCCGGAACGCCCCGGGACGGCGCCGTACTGCGGCACAGCGCGAGGCACGGCGGCATGTGCGAGCGAGGCACATGCGGCGGGCGGGTTCCTCCCAGCCTATCGAAGGAAGGTTCTGTGGCGACATAGGGCGCACAGGAGGCGCACGATGCGTGTCGTAAGCCCCCTGTGCCCCCCTTGTGGGGATTACCCCGTCAGGCGAGCCCCAGGCGCTCGGCCGCCGTCGCCGCGTCGACCGGTACGGTGACCGGCTGCGGGGCGCCGGCGACCGCCCAGTCGGGGTCCTTCAGACCGTTGCCGGTGACCGTGCAGACGATGCGCTGGCCCGGGTCGACCTTGCCCTGCTCGGCCGCCTTGAGCAGGCCGGCCACCGACGCGGCGGACGCGGGCTCCACGAAGACGCCCTCCTGTGCGGCCAACAGCCGGTAGGCGCGCAGGATCTCACGGTCCGTCACCTCGTCGATGAGGCCGCCGGACTCGTCCCGCGCCGCCAGCGCGTACTGCCAGGAGGCGGGGTTGCCGATGCGGATGGCGGTGGCGATGGTCGACGGGTCCTTGACGACCTCGCCGCGCACGATCGGGGCGCTGCCGGAGGCCTGGAAACCCCACATCCGGGGCGTCCTGGTGGACACGCCGTCGGCGGCGTACTCCCGGTACCCCTTCCAGTACGCGGTGATGTTGCCCGCGTTGCCGACCGGCAGGACGTGGATGTGGGGCGCGTCGCCGAGCATGTCCACGATCTCGAACGCGGCGGTCTTCTGACCCTCGATACGCACCGGATTGACCGAATTGACCAGCGCCACGGGATAGTTGTCGCTCAGCGCGCGGGCCAGCGTGAGGCAGTCGTCGAAGTTGCCGTCGACCTGGAGGATCTTGGCACCGTGGACGAGCGCCTGGCCCATCTTGCCGAGCGCGATCTTGCCCTGCGGGACGAGCACGGCGGACACCATGCCCGCGCGCACCGCGTACGCGGCGGCCGAGGCGGAGGTGTTGCCGGTGGAGGCGCAGATGACCGCCTTGGCCCCCTCCTCCTTGGCCTTGCTGATGGCCATGGTCATGCCCCGGTCCTTGAAGGACCCGGTGGGGTTCGCGCCCTCCACCTTGAGGTGGACGTCGCAGCCCGTGCGCTCGGAGAGCACCTGCGCGGGCACGAGCGGCGTACCGCCCTCGCGGAGCGTCACGACCGGCGTGCCGTCGGACACCGGGAGCCGGTCCCGGTACTCCTCGATGATTCCGCGCCATTGGTGGGTCATTGCTGGTTACTCTCCTTCAACCCGCATGATGCTGGCGACACCCCGCACGGTGTCGAGCTTGCGCAGCGCCTCGACGGTCCCGTTCAGGGCGGCGTCGGAGGCCCGGTGGGTGACGACCACGAGGGACGCGTCGCCGACCCCGTCCTGCCGTCCCTGCTGCCGAACCGTATCGATGGACACCCCGTGCTCCGAGAACACGGTGGCGACCTGGGCGAGAACACCCGGTTTGTCCGCCACGTCCAGACTGATGTGGTACCGCGTGACGACCTCGCCCATGGGCGAGACGGTCAGCGCGGCGTACGCCGACTCGCCGGGCCCCGTCGCCCCGCTGAGCCGGTTGCGGCAGACGGCGACGAGGTCGCCGAGGACGGCGGAGGCCGTGGGCGCGCCGCCGGCGCCGGGCCCGTAGAACATCAGCTGGCCCGCCGCGTCCGACTCGACGAACACCGCGTTGTACGCCCCTCGCACGGAGGCGAGCGGGTGAGTGAGCGGAATCATGGCCGGGTGCACGCGGGCGGTGACCGAGCCGCCGTCCTTCGCCCGCTCGCAGATGGCGAGCAGCTTGATGGTGCAGCCCATCTCCTTGGCGGAGGCGAAGTCGGCCGCCGTCACCTCGGTCATGCCCTCGCGGTAGACGTCGTCGAGGCGCACGCGCGTGTGGAAGGCGATCCCGGCGAGGATGGCCGCCTTGGCGGCCGCGTCGAACCCCTCGACGTCGGCGGTCGGGTCGGCCTCGGCGTACCCCAGGGCGGTCGCCTCGTCGAGGGCCTCCTGGTAGCCGGCGCCCGTGGTGTCCATCTTGTCGAGGATGAAGTTGGTCGTCCCGTTGACGATGCCCATCACCCGGTTGATCTTGTCGCCGGCGAGCGACTCGCGCAGCGGCCGGATCAGCGGGATGGCGCCGGCGACGGCCGCCTCGTAGTAGAGGTCCCTGCCGTGCTCGCCGGCGGCGGCGTGCAGGGCGGCCCCGTCCTGGGCGAGCAGGGCCTTGTTGGCGGAGACGACGGAGGCGCCGTGCTCGAAGGCGGTGGTGATGAGGGTCCGGGCGGGCTCGATCCCACCGATGACCTCGACCACCACGTCGATGTCGCCGCGTTTGACGAGGGCGGTGGCGTCGGTGGTGACCAGCGCGGGGTCGATACCCTCACGCACCTTGGAGGGCCGCCGCACGGCCACGCCCGCCAGCTCGACGGGGGCACCGATCCGGGCGGCGAGGTCGTCGGCGTGCGTCGTCATGATGCGCGCCACCTCTGAGCCGACCACTCCACAGCCCAGCAGCGCCACCTTCAGCGGACGCGTACGCATCATCCGACCTCGTTTCCTCATACCGTCTAGGTTGAACCAGTCTCACCCACCGGACCGGAGTTTCTATCCCCGGTCCGGATCGTGAGACGTCTATTTCATTTTCGCGGGCGCGGTGCGCAGGAGATCTTCCACGCGTCTTCTCCGGAGGCCTTCCGGGGGCGCTCCTCGGTCAGCCGGGACGCTCCCGGGGCGGGCCCGGGGTCGCTCCCGGTCATCCGACGTCGAGACGCAGGAGGTCCTCCTCCGTCTCACGGCGGACGATCACCCGCGCCTCGCCGTCGCGCACGGCGACGACCGGCGGGCGCAGGACGTGGTTGTAGTTGCTCGCCATGGACCGGCAGTACGCGCCCGTCGCGGGTACGGCGACGAGGTCGCCCGGCGCCAGGTCGGCGGGCAGGAACGCGTCCCGCACGACGATGTCGCCGCTCTCGCAGTGCTTGCCGACGACCCGGGTCAGCATCGGCTCGGCGTCGGAGCTGCGGGAGACCAGCGCGACGCTGTACTCGGCGTCGTACAGCGCGGTCCGGATGTTGTCCGACATGCCGCCGTCGACGGAGACGTAGGTGCGGAGGTGATCGAGGGGCTTGATCGTGCCGACCTCGTACAGCGTGAAGGCGGTCGGCCCGACGACGGCTCGCCCCGGCTCCACCGAGATCCGGGGCGTGCGGAGCCGGGCGGACTCGCACTCGCGCGTCACGATCTCGGTGAGCGCCTTGGCGATCTCGTGCGGCTCACGCGGGTCGTCGTCGCTGGTGTACGCGATGCCGAGGCCGCCGCCGAGGTCGATCTCGGGCAGCTCGACGCCGTGCTCGTCCCGGATCTCCTTCAGCAGCCCCACGACCCGGTGGGCGGCGACCTCGAAGCCGGACATGTCGAAGATCTGCGAGCCGATGTGGGAGTGGATCCCGATCAGCTCGATCCCGTCCAGCCGCAGCGCCCACCGCACCGCCTCGGCGGCCTGCCCGCCGGCCAGCGGGATGCCGAACTTCTGGTCCTCGTGGGCGGTGGCGATGAACTCGTGGGTGTGCGCCTCGACCCCGACGGTGACGCGGATCTGCACGCGCTGGCGCTTGCCGAGTTCCTGCGCGATGTGGGCGACGCGCACGATCTCCTGGAAGGAGTCGAGCACGATCCGCCCGACGCCGGCCTCGACGGCCCGGCGGATCTCCGCGACGGACTTGTTGTTGCCGTGGAAGGCGATCCGGTCGGCGGGCATGCCGGCCGACAGCGCGGTGGCCAGCTCGCCGCCCGAGCAGACGTCGAGGTTCAGCCCCTCCTCGTGCAGCCAGCGCACCACGGCCCGGGACAGGAACGCCTTGCCGGCGTAGAAGACGTCGGCGTCCTGACCGAAGGCGGTGCGCCAGGCGCGGGCGCGGGAGCGGAAGTCGGTCTCGTCGAGGACGTAGGCCGGCGTGCCGAACTCCTCGGCGAGCCGCCGGACGTCGATCCCGCCGACGGTGAGCACGCCCTGGTCGTCCCGGGTGACCGTCTCGGCCCAGACCTTCGGGTCGAGGGCGTTCAGATCGGCGGGCGGGGCGGTGTAGTGCCCCTCGGGCAGGACGTCGGCGTGGCGGGGCCCGGCGGGGTGTGCGGAACGGCTCATGACTTCGTGGGGCTCTCTGTGGGCTCTGGCACGCGGTGTCTTCTCGTCTTCCCCGCTGTGCTCAGAGGTGGTCGGGTGCGTCGATGCCGAGCAGGGACAGGCCGCCGGCCAGCACCGTCCCGGCGGCTTCGGCGAGGGCGAGCCGGGCACGGTGGGCGGCCGAGGGTTTCTCCGCCCCGCGGGGCAGGACGGTGGGCAGGAAGGTGAGCGTCGCGTCGGCGACCGCCACCAGGTGGCGGGCCAGGCGGGAGGGGGCGGCGGGGTCGGGGGCACCACCCGTGCCGTCCGCGCCGCCCGCAGGGCGGGGGTGGGTGACGGCGGAGGCGAGGAGGCGGGGGTGGTCGGCGAGGAGGGGGAGGAGGAGGGAGTGGGGGGTGCTGTGCTCGGCGTACTGGCCGGGCGCGGCCTGCTCGATGCCCGCGGCTTGCTCGATGCGCTGGGCTTGCTCGATGCGCTCGGCTTGTTCGGCGGAGCCGAAGGGAAGGTCTTCGGCGGAGCCGAGGTCTGCTGCGAAGCCCAGGTCGGCGGCGTTGCGGCTGACGGCCCGGGTGCGGGCGTGGGCGTAACGGACGAGGAAGAGAGGGTTGCTCTCGCGCTGCACCAGGTGCTCGGAGGTGATCCGGGGCCGGTCGTGCGGGGCGGGGTGCAGCAGCGCCCAGCGGGCGGCGTCCGGGCCGAGCGGTGCGGGGTCCTCGGGCGCGGGCACGGGCCGCAGAGTCACGGGTTCACGGTGATCGACCTCGACACGCCCGCCCTGCGAGCCGATGAGGCGGGCCAGTACGTCGGCCAGCACCTCGGCGCGTACGTCATAGGGGACGCGCACCGGGAAGACCTGCCCGGCGAGGCGGTCGCTGTGGCCGTAGCGCGCCCCGTCCCGCAGCACCGTCCGCACCAGCTCGGCGTCGGCGGCGCGGTCGAGGCGGATGTTCAGGAACCCGGGTCCGGTGATCTCGACACCGGCGACACCGGCGGCACCGTCGAGATACGGCCGCAGCACCTCGGCGACCCGAAGCGGGGGCTGCCCGGCGGGCCGGGCGAGCTGCAGGGCGACATTGGTCGCGTAGTCCCCGCACCCCCCGGGCCCCGGCGGCGTGACGGACACCCGCGCGGGAAGCGCCGGCACCTCCACACACAGCTCACCGGCCTCGACGGCACGCCGGACGGCGTGCAGCACGGTGCGGGAGAGCTCGACGGGGGTCACGGGACAAGCGTATGGGAGGAGGGGGGTGGGTAGGCGAGCCGGTTTACCCGGGGTCCCGGGATGTGGACGTGTCCTGCGCCACGGGTGCCGTAGGGAGGGAGACCGGCCGGCAGGGGGTGCCCGGCGGGCGCACCGGGCGAGGGAGAGTCACCCGACGTTCCTGTCCTTACCTACCCCTCGACGGTGAGCCGCCCGGGCTCGCTCCCCTCCCCCAGCACCGGCTCACCTCGCTGACCGCCCGTCCGCTCCATCAGGCGCCGAACGACCTCGACGAGTTCCGCCGGCTCGAACGGCTTGGCGAGGAACGCGTCGACACCCACTTCGAGGCCGGCGTCGACCTCGTACTGGGTGCAGGCGCTGACGATGGCGAGCGGAAGATCACGGGTCCGGGGGTCGGCGCGCAGACGAGCGGCGGTCCGCAGCCCGTCCATGCGGGGCATGACCACATCGAGGGTGACGGCATCGGGCTGCACCTGATGCACGACGTCCAGGCACTCGGCACCATCAGCCGCGGTCACGACCTCGAACCCCTCCAGTTCGAGATTGACCCTGATCAGCTGGCGGATGACCTTGTTGTCGTCCACGACAAGCACCCGCCCCGACGCGCCCGGCACAACTCGAGAGTAGGTCCGGACCGGCCACCGCGTCCGGGTTTTCCCCACTTCCGCCCCCTGCGGGGGACCCGACCCCCGGAAACCCGTTCATGACCACCCCGGAGGAGCTGGTAGTGTTCTACCCGTCGCCGCGAGCAACAAGCTCCACACCGACACGCCCCCGTAGCTCAGGGGATAGAGCAACGGCCTCCGGAGCCGTGTGCGCAGGTTCGAATCCTGCCGGGGGCACTCGCCAGTCAGCCAGCAAGAACCAGGGTCTGACCAGGGCGAATGCCGACATAAGAGAGCGGGAGTCAGTCTCACTGACTCCCGCTCTCTCTCGTTGTCTCTCAGCGTTCGCGACACACCTCGCCTCGCGCTTTCATGAAGCGGGCTGTCCGGCAGGCGGTCAGCAAAGCAGAAAGTACCTCTGACCAGCAAGAATGAGGGGGGAAACGCTGGCTCAAAGACCGCTGCCGACCACATCACCACCGCCGAACTGGCCCTCGCCCAGCTACCGAAGCACTACCGGCGAGGGCGCCAGACGCTGATCCGCACGGACTCCGTCGGCGGCACTCATGACTTCGTGTCCTGGCTCGCGAAACGAGGCCGATGGCTGTCCTACTCGGTCGGCATGGTGATCACCGAAGCAATCCACGAACACGTGCTGAAGATCCCCGCCTCAGCCTGGACCCCAGCCGTCGAGACCAACGGTGAGACCCGTGACGGGGCCTGGATCGCCGAGCTCACCGGCAAGCTCCTGGACTGCTGGCCCAAGGGCATGCGACTGATCATCCGCAAGGAACGGCCCCATCCTGGCGCCCAGTTGAGGATCACAGACGCGGACGGCATGCGGATCACGTGCTTCGCGACCAACACTCCTGACCGGCCGATCGCCACCCTCGAGCTCCGTCACCGGCTGCGGGCCAGGGCCGAGGACCGGATCCGGGCCGCCCGGTCCACCGGCCTACGCAACCTGCCCCTGCACCACACCGCGCAGA
>NZ_JBYIQX010000029.1:0-96665 GCF_057707805.1 Streptomyces sp. bgisy159
CCCAGTGGGGGTCCCCCCCCCCGGCGCCAGGGCCGCGACTCCTCCAACTGCTCCGCCAGCGCCAGCAGTCGCCCTTCCGTCCCGGGCCGCCCCACCAACTGGACCGCCGTCGGGGCACCCGACGGCAGCGCGCCCAGCGGGACCGTCATCGCCGGCCAGCCGGTCAGGTTCCACGGCGGTGTCAGCGGCGCATAGGCGGTGTTCGCCAGGAGATTGCGCAGCCACCCCCGCCGGTGCCAGGGCGCCGACCGCGGGGAGCGGCGGGCCAGCGCCGGGGTGAGCAGCACGTCGTACTCGGTCAGGAACGGCTCCAGCCGCCGCCGCAGCCGCTCGCGCGCCGCCCCCGAGCGGGCCGCCGTGACGAACCGCCGCCCCACCGCCGCGTGCACCCGGGTCCGTCGGTCCAGCAGCCGCGGGTCCAGACCCCGGGCGTCCACGGCCGTGCCCGCCGTCCAGTGGGTGAGCGCGGTGACGCCCAGCGACAGCGGATACGGCGGCTCCGCGCGCCGCACCCGGTGCCCCGCCCCCGCCAGCACCGCGGCCGCCTCCCGCACCGCGTCGGCGTACGGCGCGGCGACGGGAACCCCGGCCAGCGGGCTGCGCAGGGACACCGCGATCCGCCGGACGCCCGGCTCACCGGCGCCGGGAACGTCCGTGTCCGCCAGGACCGACAGCATCAGGCGCGCGTCGGCCACCGTGGTGGCCAGCGGGCCGTTCTCCGCCATGCCGAACCAGGCGCCGTCGCCGATGCCCGCCGGCACCGTCCCGTGACCCGGCTTGACGGTGACCAGACCGCACACGGCCGCCGGGATGCGCAGCGATCCCATCCCGTCGTTGCCGAGCGCCAGCGGCGCGAAGCCCGCGGCGACGGCGGCGGCGCTGCCGCCCGAGGAGCCGCCCGCCGAGCGGGAGGTGTCCCAGGGATTGCGGGCCGTGCCGTGCACCCCGTCCGTCGTGCCGAAGACGCACAGCTCCGGCACCTGTGTCAGCCCCACGACCACCGCGCCGGCCGCCCGCAGCCGGGCCACGGTCACATGGTCCTCGACGGCGGGGGTGTCCGGGGTCGCCGTCGAGCCGACGCGCATCGTCTCGCCGCGCACCGGGAGGTTGTCCTTGACGGCCACCGGCACCCCCGCGAGCGGCAGCCGGGCCAGATCGCCGCGAGCGCCGACCTCGTCGGCCTCGGCCCGGGCCGCCGCCGCGCGCACCGAGCGGAACGCGCCGATCCGCCCGTCCAGCCGGGCGATCCGGTCGAGATGGTCCACCACCACCTCGCGCGGCGTGACCCGCCTCTCCCGCACGGCGGCGGCGATCTCGACGGCGGTACGGCCGGTCCAGCTGCTCACGGAGACTCCTCGGACGATGGGACACTCAATCAATCATCGGATCAATATGGGGCAAAGACCGGCCGACCGAGCGCTGCGGGGTGTTGTGACAGGGATGCTCCCTGATGGATATCGGATGGCTGCCGCTCGGTGAAAGGGGTCCCGTGAGTCCGATCCCGGCCCGCGTCACCGCCCTCGACACCTACGACATCCGGTTCCCCACCTCCCGGGAACTCGACGGGTCCGACGCGATGAACCCCGACCCCGACTACTCGGCCGCCTACGCCGTACTGCGCACCGACGCCGCCGACGGCCACCAGGGACACGGGTTCACCTTCACCATCGGGCGGGGCAACGACGTCCAGGTCGCCGCGATCGAGGCGCTGCGCGAGCACGTGGTGGGACGCGAGGTCGACCGGCTCTGCGCCGACCCCGGCACCCTGAGCCGCGACCTGGTCGGCGACAGCCAGCTGCGCTGGCTCGGCCCCGAGAAGGGTGTGATGCACATGGCGATCGGCGCCGTCGTCAACGCCGCCTGGGACCTCGCCGCCAAGCGCGCGGGCAAGCCGCTGTGGCGGCTGCTCGCCGAGGCCGAACCCGAGTGGCTGGTCCGGCAGATCGACTTCCGCTACCTCACCGACGCCCTGACTCCCGACGACGCCCTGCGCCTGCTGTGGCGCGGCAAGGAGGGCTCCGCCGAGCGGACCGCCCGCCTCCTGGAACGCGGCTACCCCGCCTACACCACCTCCGCCGGCTGGCTCGGCTACGACGACGCCGAGCTCACCCGGCTCGCCGCCCAGGCCGGCGCCCTCGACGTCCTCCAGCTCGACGCGGCCCGCGTCGGCGGGGTCAACGAGAACCTCGCGATCCTGCTGCTGGCGGCCAGGTTCGGCGTGCCGGTCTGCCCGCACGCCGGCGGCGTCGGCCTGTGCGAACTCGTCCAGCACCTGTCGATGTTCGACTACGTGGCCCTCTCCGGCACCACCGAGGACCGCGTCATCGAGTACGTCGACCATCTGCACGATCACTTCCTCGAACCGGTGGTGATCCGGGACGGCCACTACACGGCACCCACCGCGCCCGGCTTCTCGGCCGCGATGCTCCCCGGGGCCGTCGCGCGCTACACCTACCCCGACGGCGCCTTCTGGGCCGCCGACCTCGCCACCGGCCGGAAGGAGCAGGCTGCATGAACGACTTCGAGGGGCTGCGCGCCCTGGTCACGGGCGGCGCCTCCGGCATCGGCCGGGCCACCGCCGCACTGCTCGCCGAGCGGGGCGCCCGGGTCGCCGTCCTCGACCTCGACCCGTCCGGCGTCGAGCGACCGCTGCTCGGATACCGCGCCGACGTCACCGACGACGCCTCGGTCCGTACGGCGGTCGCCGCGGCCGCCGCCGACCTCGGCGGGCTGGACGTCGTGGTCAACAACGCGGGCGTCGGCGCCCAGGGCACCGTCGAGGACAACGACGACGCCGAATGGCACCGCGTCCTCGACGTCAACGTCGTCGGCATGGTGCGGGTGGCCCGCGCCGCACTGCCGTACCTGCGGGCCTCCGCGCATGCCGCCGTCGTCAACACCTGCTCGGTGGCCGCCACCGCCGGGCTCCCGCAGCGCGCGCTCTACAGCGCCACCAAGGGCGCCGTGCAGTCCCTCACCCTCGCCATGGCCGCCGACCACGTCCGCGAGGGCATCCGCGTCAACTGCGTCAACCCCGGTACCGCGGACACCCCGTGGATCGGCCGCCTGCTCGACCGGGCGGACGATCCGGTCGCCGAACGCGCCGCCCTCGAAGCCCGCCAGCCCACGGGCCGGCTGGTCAGCGCCGCCGAGGTCGCGGGCGCCATCGCCTACCTGGCGAGCCCCCTGTCCGGCGCCACCACCGGCACCGCCCTCGCCGTCGACGGCGGCATGCAGGGCCTGCGCCCGCGGCCGGCGGCGTCATGAGCGCCGCCGCCGAACTCGGTTTCGGAGCCGCCGGCATCGCCGGCCTCTACACCGAGGTCCGCGACCAGCAGGCCTACGACGCCGTCCAGGCGGCCTGGCGGCACGGCATCCGCACCTTCGACACCGCGCCCCACTACGGCCTCGGCCTCTCCGAACGCCGCCTGGGCGAGGCCCTGCGCGAGCACCCCCGCGACCGGTACCGGATCTCCACCAAGGTCGGCCGCCGCCTCGAACCCGCCGACGGCACCGGCGACGACCGCGCGGGCGGCTTCGCCGTCCCCGCCACCGACCGCCGGGTCTGGGACTTCACCGCCGACGGCATCCGCCGCACCCTGGAGGCCAGCCTGGAGCGCCTCGGCCTCGACCGGGTCGACACCGTCTACCTGCACGACCCCGACGACCACGCCGAACAGGCCTTCCGCGAGGGCTATCCCGCGCTGGAGGACCTGCGCTCCGAGGGCGTCGTCCGCGCGATCGGCGCCGGCATGAACCAGTCCGCCATGCTCACCCGCTTCGTGCGCGACACCGACGTCGACGTGGTGCTCTGCGCGGGCCGCCACACCCTCCTCGACCACGGCGCCCTCACCGACCTGCTCCCCGCCGCCCTGGAACGCGGAGTACCGGTGGTCATCGGCGGTGCCTTCAATTCCGGCCTGCTGGCCGACCCGAGACCGGACGCCACCTACGACTACGGCCGGGCGCCCGGCGACCTGGTGGAGCGCGCCCTGCGCCTGAAGGAGGCCGCCGAACGTCACGGCACCACCCTGCGCGCCGCCGCCCTCGCCTACAGCGCCGCCCACCCGGCCGTCGGGCACGTCCTGATCGGCGCCCGCTCGGCCGCAGAGGTCGACGACTGTGTACGCCAGTTCCGCACGCCCGTCCCCGCCGCGCTCTGGGCGGAACTGCGGGCCTCGGGCCTGCTCCCGGTGGGGGAGTGGCCGTGACCGTACGGTGGGCACCGGCCGCCGTCGCCGAACCGGCCTGGTGCACGACCTGGTCGTGCTCGACTCGACCACCAGCTCCCGGCCCGCGCCGAGGCCCTGCCCGCGCTCACCTTCGTCCTGGACCACCTCCGGCCGCACTGCCCAACACCGTGTGCAAGGTGTCCGGCATGGTCACCGAGGCCGACTGGACGGCATGGCGCACTGCGGACCTGCGGCCCAACTGGGACACCGTGCTGGACGCCTTCGGCCCCGACCGCCTGATGTTCGGCTCGGGCTGGCCGGTGTGCACCCTCGCGGCCGGCTACGCCCAGGTCGTTCAGGCCGTCGACGCCCCGTCCGGCGAACCGGGGCGGGACGAGCGCCACCAGCTCTTCGAGGCGACCGCCACCCGCGTCTACGGCCTGCGGGCCGGGCCGGCCAGCCGGGTCGGCGGCAGGAACTCCCGCACATAGGCGCGCTCCCAGCACGCGCCCGTCTCCCGCAGCTCCCGCCAGGTGGTGAACCGGTAGCGGTAGAGACGGGCACGGACGTGCCGGGGCGGCCGGTCGGGCGGGAACGGGGACCGGCGCAGCAGCCTCAGTGTGTCGCGGTCGTTCTCCAGCAGCCGCTCCACCAGCGCGCCGAACCAGGACCCGGCGTAGGCCGGGGACAGCGCGGCGAACCACATCATCCAGTCCAGCCGCAGGTGGTAGGGGGCGAACTGGCGCGGCCAGCGCCGGGGGTCACCGGGCTTGCCCCGGAACTCGTACTCCCGCCACTCGGAGTCCTCCCGGGGCACGTCGTCGAGCGTGCCCTCGACCACCACCTCGTGGCGCACCCGGCTGACGCTGCCGAACGCCCCGTAGGTGTTGACCAGGTGCAGCGGGTCGAAGGAGCGGTTCATGACCTGGCGCCGGGAGATCATGTTCACCACCGGGCGACGGCTGAGGAACAGCAGCAGCGCGGCCACCGCGAGCACCACCACCTCGTACCAGAGCGGGGCGCCGGGTGTGGCCGGGGCGTCGTACGGCAGCCGAAGCGCGGGCACGGCGAGCACGATGGTGATCCAGTTCAGCCAGGCGAAGTTGCCGCTCAGCACCAGCCACAGCTGCGTGACGATCATTAGCGAGGCGGCCGCCGTCGCGACCGGCTGCGGGGCGAACAGCAGCACCGGGACCACCAGCTGGGTGACATGGTTGGCGGCCACCTCCACCCGGTGCAGGGGCCGGGGCAGACGGTGGAAGAACCAGCTCAGCGGGCCGGGCATCGGCTGGGTCTCGTGGTGGTGGTCCAGACAGCTCAGATTCCGCCAGCAGGGATCGCCGCGCAGTTTGATCAGCCCGGCGCCGAACTCCACCCGGAACAGCACCCACCGCAGCAGGAACAGCACCACGACCGGCGGCGCCACCTCGTCGTTGCCCAGGAACACGGCGAGGAACCCGGTCTCCAGCAGCAGCGACTCCCACCCGAAGCCGTACCACGTCTGGCCCACGTTGACGATCGACAGGTACAGCGCCCACGGCACCAGCCACAGCACCATCGCCGCCGCCAGCGGAACGTGGGCGTCCACGCCCGCCACAAGCGCCGCCGACACCGCGCAGCCCGCCCAGGCGCAGCCCGCGAAGAACCGGTCCGAGTAGTGCAGCTGGAACACGCCGGGCGCCTGCCGGAACGGCACCCGGGCGACGAACCGCGGCACCGGCAGCATGCCGCGCTCCCCGATCAGCGCACGGAACTGCAGCGCCGCGGACAGGAACGCCACCAGGTAGAGCACGGCCAGGGCCCGCTGGAAGACGAGCCGGCCCAGCCAGTAGTCGGGCTCGGTGAACCACTCCACGGACGTGTGCTCCTTCCCGCCGCGCTGTGCTCGGTACTGTGCCAGTACCGCGAGCCCCGGTCGAAGAATCGGACAAATGCTGGCAAGGTGGCCCCATGGCTGATCGGGGAGCGAGCGCCCTGTCCCTCCCGGACGACTGGCCCGCCCACCCGGACCCGATCCTGGCGCTCAACCGCATGGGCACCTTCGACTGGGACCTGGACACCGGCATGTTCCACATGGACGCCCGGGCCCACGAGATCTTCGACATGCGCCCCGACGAGTTCGACGGCCGCCCGGAATCCCTCTCGCAGCGGGTACCCAGCGCGGAGGCGCTGCGCCTGGACGCGCTGGTCGCCCAGGCCATCAAGGACGGCAGCGAGAACTACGGCGCCTACTTCCGGCTCCGGCTGCGCGACGGCGCCCTGCGCTGGACCCACACCCAGGGCTACATCCGGCGCGACGGCACCGGCCGCCCGCGCCGGATCGTCGGTATCGTCCGCGACGCCACCGAGGAGCTCGGCGAACTGGCCACCCGCCGCGACGAGCCCACCCCGGCCGACAGCCGCCGCACCCAGACCCACGTCGTCCAGCTCACCACGGCGGCCCTGGCCCACGCCCGGACCGTGCAGGACGTCATCGACGTCCTCAAGGACACCCACGGACTCACCCATCTGGGCGCCACCAGCCTCGTCATGGGCCTGGTCGAGGCCGACCGGATCCGGCTGATCGCCGAGGGCCCCGAGGGAAGCTTCGTGCCGGGCACCCTGGTCACCGGCATCGACGAGCCGTACCCGATGAGCGAGGTCGTGCGTACCCTCACGCCCCGGTTCATCGAGTCCCCAGAGGAGTTCGCCGTCGGCTACCCCATCCTCTGGCCGCACATCACCGGCCTGAAGATCACCGCCGCCGCCTACCTTCCGCTGATCGTCCAGGCCCGCCCCATCGGAGCGATGGGCCTGCTCTACAGCGACCGCACCCGCTTCCGCCCCGAGGAGCGCGACATCCTCGTGGCACTCGGCAGCAGCATCGCGCAGAGCATGCAGCGGGCGATGTTCTACGAGCAGGAGAAGGACATCGCCCAGGGCCTGCAGCAGGCCATGCTGCCGCGCACCATCCCCAGCGTGCCCGGCGCCGACGTCGCCGTCCGCTACCGGGCCGCCACCATCGGCGGCAGCCTCGGCCGGGACATCGGCGGCGACTGGTACGACCTGATCCCGCTGCCCGGCAGCCGGGTCGGCGCGGTCATCGGCGACGTCCAGGGGCATGACACGCACGCCGCCGCCGTCATGGGCCAGCTGCGCATCGTGCTGCGCGCCTACGCGGCAGAGGGGCACCCCCCGGCCACGGTGATGGCCCGCGCCTCCGTCTTCCTCCACGAACTCGACACCGACCGCTTCGCGACCTGCCTGTACGCCGAGGCCGACCTGTCCACCGGGGTGGTGCAGGTGGTCCGGGCGGGGCACATCGACCCGCTGGTGCGCGGCACCGACCGCACCTGCCGGCGGATCGAGGTCCCCGGCGGGCTGCCGCTAGGGCTGTCGGCGGAGTTCGGCAGCCTGCAGTACCCCGTCGGCACGGTCGAGCTGGACCCCGGGGCCACCCTGCTGCTGTGCACCGACGGCCTGGTCGAGCAGCCCGGCGCCGACCTGGACGACGGCATGTGCGGTCTCGCCGAGATGATCGCGGCCGGACCCGACGACGTCCGGGCCCTCGCCGACCGGCTGATCGACGCCGCCGAGGAACGCGGGGGCGACGACGACGTGGCGCTGCTCCTGCTGCGCCGTCGGGGCGAGGACACCCCGCGGGCCGGCGGCCGCCTCCAGCAGCACGTGGCGTCCGGCGACCCCGAGGCGCTGGCCCACGCCCGGCACATGATCCGCGCCGCCGTGCGCGGCTGGGGCGCCGGGGACCGCGCCGACGAGATCGAACTGGTCGCCGACGAGCTGGTCACCAACGCGCTGATGCACACCGAGGGCGCCGCCATCCTCACCCTGCGGGTCCTCACCGGCGCCGACCGCCGGCTGCGGGTGGAGGTCGAGGACTCCTCCAGCGCCCTGCCGCGCCGGCGCGAAGCCGGGGAGTCCGGGGTCTCCGGGCGCGGGCTGCTCCTCGTCGACCTGCTGACCGACGGGTGGGGCGTGGAGGCGCGGGGCGGCGGGAAGTGCGTGTGGTGCGAGTTCATCGTGCCCGCACAGGGCTGAGCCGTCGATGGCACCCTTGACGTATGCCCGAACTCCCCGAGGTGGAAGCGCTCAAGGACTTCCTGACCGAGCACCTCGTCGGTCAGCGGATCGTGCGCGTGCTGCCCGTCGCGATCAGCGTCCTGAAGACGTACGACCCGCCGGTCACGGCCCTTGAGGACCATCCGGTCACGGCGGTGCACCGCCACGGCAAGTTCCTCGACGTGGAGACCGCAGGCGGCCCCCGGCTGCTCACCCATCTGGCGCGGGCCGGCTGGCTGCACTGGAAGGACCCGCTGCCCGGCGGCATGCCGCGCCCCGGCAAGGGCCCGCTGGCGCTGCGGGTGGCCCTGGAGACCGGCGCGGGCTTCGACCTCACCGAGGCCGGCACCCAGAAGCGCCTCGCGGTGTACGTCGTCCGCGAACCGCGGGAGGTCCCCGGGGTGGCCCGGCTGGGCCCCGACCCGCTCGCCGACGACTTCGACGAGGAGCGGTTCGCGGCACTGCTCGCCGGGGAGCGCCGCCGGATCAAGGGCGCCCTGCGCGACCAGGGCCTGATCGCCGGGGTCGGCAACGCCTACAGCGACGAGATCCTGCACGCCGCGCGCATGTCCCCGTTCAAGGTGGCGGCCACCCTGACCCCGGAGCAGACGCACGCCCTGTACACGGCGCTGCGCACCACGCTCACGGAGGCGGTGGAGCGCTCCCGTGGCCTGGCCGCCGGCCGGCTGAAGGCGGAGAAGAAGTCCGGCCTGCGTGTCCACGGCCGCACCGGTGAGCCCTGCCCGGTCTGCGGCGACACCGTCCGCGAGGTCTCCTTCAGCGACTCCTCCCTGCAGTACTGCCCCACCTGCCAGACCGGCGGGAAGCCACTGGCCGACCGCAGACTGTCCCGGCTGCTGAAATAATCCCGGCGATGCGCGATCATTGGGGGCCGACGGACCGGGCCTCACCGGGCCTCACCGGGCCCAGGACTCCACCAGGGGGACGCATGACCACCCTTCCCGACCGGCCGCACACCGCGCTGCTGGTCATCGACGTCCAGAACGGCGTCGTGTCCGAGGCCCACGACCGAGAGGGAGTGCTGCGGAACATCGGCACCCTGGTCGAACGGGCGCGTGCGGCGGACGTCCCGGTGGTGTGGATACAGCACTCCGACCGGTGGCTGAAACGCGACACCGACGCCTGGCGGTACGTCCCCGAACTGGTCCGGGGGACCGCCGAGCCCCTCGTCCACAAGACCTACCGGGACTCTTTCGAGGCCACCGAACTGGAGTCGGTGCTCGCCGGGCTCGGGGTGGGCAGCCTGGTCGTCACCGGCGCCCAGACCGACTTCTGCGTCCGTTCCACGCTCCACGGAGCCCTGGCGCGCGGCTACGACGTGACCCTGGTCGGCGACGCGCACACCACGGAGAGCCTGCCGGTCGCCGGAGCGCCGGCCCCGGAGCAGGTGATCGCCCACACCAACTTCTACTGGAACGGCCAGCGCGCTCCGGGCCGCCGGACGGCCACCGTGGCCACGCGAGAGGTCACCTTCTAGCCCGCCGCGGGGGCGCGCCACCTGCCGGCGCCGCCGCGGGACCCGGGTCGCAGGCGGCCCTATTCCCGGGGCGAGGGCAGCTGCACCAGCGTCCGGCCCTCGGTCGTGCGGATCTCGTAGTGCGCGATCTGGTCGGTGTGCCAGGCCGAGCCACCGTGCATCGTGCTGGGCCGGGCGTCGTGGTCGGGGGCCGACCAGCTGGTGACCGTGTGCTCGGAGCCGTCCAGGCCCACGATGACCAGACGGCAGGTACGGGGGCCGGCGGCGTCCTTCACCTTCACCTCGACCTGGCTGCCCCAGGGCATGTCCTCGGTCGTCACCTGGGCCCACACGCCCGAGCGTTCGTCCGTCGCGGTCACCCGCACGGCGTCGTCGCCCCCGCCGCCGGCCAGCAGCGCGAGCGCCGGCCCCGCCACCGCCGCGACCACCGAGGCCGCCAGCCCGAACAGCACCCGCCGCCGCGCGGCACGCCGCCGGGCGGCCACCTCCGCGACCAGCCGGTCCAGCAGTCGGGGACCCGGCCCGGCGAAGGGATGCACGGTGCGCGGTGTCGCCCGCCGGTAGAGCATCAGCTGCCGGGTGGTGGCACCGAACTCGGTGACCTGGGCCGTGCACCGAGGACACTCCATGAGGTGGTCCTCGAAGCGGAACGCCTCCGCCTCGTCCAGCACGCCGAGCGCGTACGCACCGACGTCCGCATGCCTTTCCAGGGACCTCATGCCGAATCCTCGTGCCGTAGGGTGCGGGTGGGGTTACTCCTTGCTCCCACCGGTACGGACCAGGACGCGGAATCACTCACGCCCACACCGAATCGTGACCAGATGTTCGGAGCGGGCGGGCCCTCGGATTGGTCGGAATCTAAAAAAGATGGATCGCCAGGTGCCCGAGCGGCAGACCGAGCTGCCAGGCCGGCGTCCACACCTTCGGCCCCTCGTCCTCGCCCGTTCCGGCGCCGCCCGGCACCGCGTTCAGGTCGGGGGCGAGCAGTTCGGTCTCCTCCAGCCACCGCCAGGCCGCCGACGCCAGGTCCAGGTCCGGCGCCGGATCCGTCGACCCCGCCGCCCCCGCGGCCAGTTGGGCCATCCGCTCCCGCACCCAGTCCTGCCACGGCTGGTCGTACGCCGTGAGCGACAGCCAGGTCTCCAGCTGGGTGACGACCCGGATCCCGGGCAGCTCGCCGTCGGTGTCCGAGAGGAAGATGGTCAGCGCCAGCGCGTCGCGGCCGGCGCGGAACTCGAAGGACGTCGGTGGCATGAGATCGCCGGTCCGCAGCAGTTCGTCGGCGATGTACTCGGCGTAGAACCAGGCCATGGGAACGGTGAGTTCGCCGTCGTCGGCGCCGTCCGCAGGCTCGTGACCTCTGTGCAGCATCCCTTCCTGCCTTCCTCCGGTGCGTGCGCGTCGCCCGATACCGGGTCCCGGTCCGGAACACGGATGAGGACAGCCGATTACTCAACAGGGGTCGTCGGCAAGGCGCTTTACGGAGGTTTGACTCGACTGCTGGTTTCAGTGCAGGTCGGCCGCGTATCCGGGCAGCACCCGGCGCAGGGCGCGCAGCGCGTAGTACGCGCGGGACTTCACCGTACCGGGCGGAATCCCCAGCGTTTCGGCGGCTTCCGCCACACTGGCCCCCTGGAAATACACCAGTACCAGTACTTCCCGGTGCTCCGGAGTGAGTGTCTTCACAGCCTCGCGCACATCCAGCGTGGCCACGGCCCGCTCGGCGTGATCGGCGGCCGCGGGAGCGTGTTCCAGTACCGAGTCCGCCACTTCGGCGGGCCGCGCCTGCCGGGCGCGCCGCGCGTCGATGGCGAGCCGCCGGCCCACGGTCATCAGCCAGGGCCGTACGGAGTCGAAGTCGTCGGCGCGCAGCGCCTCCGGGTGCTGCCAGGCGCGCACCAGGGTCTCCTGGAGGAGATCCTCGGCGCGCTGCCGGTCTCCGTCGCACAGCCTGAGCAGCAGCGCGAACAGCGGCCGGCCGTGCTCGCGCTGCAGTGCGGCGAGCTCGTGTTCGGCGGTGGTCGTGGGGTGCGGGAAGGCGGTAGCGGCCGTCATGCGCGTATGGCACCCCAGGCGAGCGGTTTCGGACAGGGCGCGCACACGGGTCTGCGACGGACGGTCGATCGCGTCGACGAACGGTTCGACGAACGGTCGGCTCACCCGCCTGGTTCCCTGCCCGGCTCCGCGTCCGGCTACGCCGATCGCGCGCATCGGCGGGGCGGGCCAGGGAGCGCCGGGGCGGTTCGCGTCCGGAAATGGACTAGTAGTGAGGAGTGCGTAAATACGACAATCCTCCGGTAAAGGGGTGATCTGGTGATCGCGCGCAGCCGACAGCTGGCCCTCGCCCTGACGGCCGTCCTCGCGGCGGCCGCCGCCTGCCAGGCCGACGAAGACCGACCGACCGACCCGCCCGGACATCCCGCGCCCTCCGCCGCCCGGGCCCGCGGCTTCACACTCGTGGCCTCCGGCGACGTCCTGCCGCACACCTCGATCATCGACCGAGCCCGCTTCGACGCCGGCGGCACCGGCTACGACTTCCGCCCCATGCTGGAGGGCGTCAGGCCGGTCGTCTCCCGCGCCGACCTCGCGCTGTGCCACATGGAGACCGTGTACGGCGCGGACGGCCACTACTCCGGCTACCCCGCCTTCACGTCACCGCCCGAGATCGCCGAGGCGCTCGCCGCCACCGGCTACGACGGCTGCTCCACCGCCTCCAACCACAGCCTCGACGACGGCGCCGCCGGCGTCCGCCGCACCCTCGACGCCCTCGACGCCGCGGGCGTCCGCCACGCCGGCACCGCCCGCACCGAGGCCGAGGCCAACGGGATCACCCTGCTGCGCGCGGGCACCGCGAAGGTCGCCCACCTCGCCTACACCTACGACACCAACGGCTACCCCCAGCCCCCGGGGGCGCCCTGGACGGTCAACCTCATCGACCAGAACCGGATCCTCGCCGACGCCAAGGCCGCCCGGAAGGCGGGCGCCGACGTGGTCGTCGTGTCGATGCACTGGGGCACCGAATGGCAGGACGCCCCCGACGACCGCCAACTGGCCCTCGCCCGGACCCTCACCGCCTCCCGCACCGGCCACCGCCCCGACATCGACCTGATCCTCGGCACCCACGCCCACATCCCGCAGGCGTACGAGAAGGTCAACGGCACCTGGGTGGTCTACGGCATGGGCGACCAGATCGCCGGCGAGATGTTCAACCACCAGGGAGTCCGGGACCCGCGGGGCAACCAGTCCACGCTCGCCCGCTTCTCCTTCGCCCCGCCGGAACGCCCCGGCGGCCGCTGGAAGGTCACCCGGGCCGAGTTCGTGCCCCAGTTGTTCGACGTGGACGCCGGCCGGGTCCTCAACCTCAACCGCGCCCTCGCCCGGGGCGCCGACGTCCGGGGTGTACGAGACCGGATCCGGGACATGGCCCTGAGCCGGGGCGCGGCACAGGACGGCCTCACGATGGGGGAGTAGACCCCTTCCCGGCGGACCCTGACGCGCGGCCGGTCACGGCACCACCGTCACCGGCCAGCGTCCCGCCTTCACCAGCCGCACCGCGACCGAGCCGACGATGCGGTGACCGGCCTGCTCGGACGCGCCGACGACCACCGCGTCGGCCGTCAGCTCCTCCGCGGCCTTCACCAGGCCCGAGTAGGGGTCCCCGCGGAACGTGTGGAACTCCCAGCGGACCTCGAACAGCCCCCGCAACCGCTCGGCCGCCTCCCGGATCTCCGCCACCAGATCCTCGGCGACCTGGTCGGTGGCGTCCGCGACCGGAGCCCCGAGCGCCATCCCGGCCGCCATCACGGGCTGCACGTACACCACGGCCAGCAGCGCCCGCTGTCGCCGGGCCAGCCCCGCGGCGTACGCCGCCGCCCGCATCGAGGTGTCCGATCCGTCGACCCCGACCAGGATGACCTTGGGCCCGTCCGTCCCCCGCTCGAACCGCTGTGCGGGCTGCTGAGAGTGCTGTTCCGTCACGCCCCGAGGCTATCCGAACCCGTGAGCGGCGCTGACCGCCCCGCCCTCACCACGGGTGTTGCGCCAGCCGGGTGCAATCATGCCCCCACCCCGGTGTCGCGGTGGTGCGCCGACGGCCCGCCGGGCGACTGATGACTCATGAAGAAGGATCAGTTCCTCACGCGCCGCGGGGCCCTGCTCGCCGGCGCCGCGGCGGTGGGGGCGGCGGCCGGCGCCGCCGGCCTGTTCGCCTCCGGCACCGGCGGCACCGCACCCCGCTCCCCTGCCGGGCCCGCCGCGGGTGCCCCCCGCGGCGCCCCGCTGAAGCCGTCCGCCTACCGCCTGAGACCGATGACGGGATTCGGGCCGCCGCAGACCGCGCCCGAACACCTCACGGTCCGCCACGAACCCCTGCTGCGGATGACCGGCCGCGGCCGCACCATGGTGCTGACCTTCGACGACGGACCCGACCGCCGTTACACCCCCGGAATCCTCGACACCCTCGCCGAGTACGACGTGCGCGCGATGTTCTTCGTGTGCGGGGAGATGGTCGGCGACAACGCGGATCTGCTGGCCCGGATGGCCGACGAGGGCCATGTGGTCGGCAACCACACCTGGTCCCACCCCCTGCTCACTCGGCTCGGCCGCCGCCAGATCCGCTCCCAGATGGAGCGCACCAGCGACATCATCGAGTCCACCTACGGCGAGCGGCCCGCGTGGTTCCGCGCCCCCTACGGGGCCTGGAACCGGGCCGCCTTCCAGCTCGGCGCCGAGCTGGGCATGGAGCCGCTGGCCTGGACCGTCGACACCCTCGACTGGACCACCCCGGGCACCCGCACCATCGTCGACCGGGTGGCCGACGGCGCCGCCCCCGGCGTCGTGGTGCTCTCGCACGACGCCGGGGGCGACCGCTCGCAGAGCGTGCGGGCGCTGCGCCGTTATCTGCCGCAACTGCTGGATTCCGGGTACCACATCGATGTGCCCCGCCGGGTGCCCGCCTGACGGGAATCCGGGAATCCGGGAATCCGCCCGCCGGGCCGGGGCCGCTCAGCGGACCTCGGTCAGGCGGGCGAAAGCCACCACGTTCCCGTCGTAGCCATTGGTCTTGGAGAAACCGCCACCGCAGGTGATGACCCGCAGTTCCGGCGTGCCCTTGGAGCCGTAGACACGGTCACCGGGGAAGTTGTTCTTCTCGAACACCTCGATGCCGTAGATCTCGAAGACCGCGGTCTTTCCGTCCTTGCGCGCCACTTCGACGCGATTGCCCTTCTTCAGCGCCCCGAGCCCGTAGAAGACGGCGGGGCCCTGGTGATTGTCGACATGGCCGACGACGACCGCCGTGCCCTTCTCGCCGGGCGACACCGCCCCGGTGAACCAGCCGGCCAGATTCGGGTCCTCGGGCGGCGGCGCGGCGACCCAGCCGGCGGCGTCCAGCCCTACCGCCATGATCGGCGCGTCCACCTGGATGGCGGGGATGCGCACCCGGTCGGGCACACCGTACGGCAGCGGGTCCGGTGCCCGGCCGAGGGTGCTGCCCGGGGCGGTACGGCTGTCCGGGGCCGCCGCGGAGGCGGGCTGCGGCGGGCCCACGTCGAATTCGCCCGACCCGTTCCGGATGAGCGCGAGGCCGGTCAACAGCACCAGCGCTATCACGCCCCAGGGCGCGCGCTTCTTGGGCCGCTCCTCCTCTTCAGCCCATTCGGACAGCTCATATCCGGACATTCGCCATCCCCTTTCGACACGGCCGTCGCCGCATCCTTATCGCGCATACGAGCACGCTAAGCGCAGTGGGCGGAAGCGGCGACGGGTGCGGCGGCGAACGGGTGGTCCGAAGCGAGCCCGGTGCGCCATCCGAGTTGCCCCCGGTCAGAATTTTCTGACGGTCCGTGACCTGCGACGATATCCGACAGTGCGCATTTCGTACGGTGTGTCGGCTCACCAGGACGGACCATTCCCGAAATGCGGCCCCGCGCGCGGCATCTGAGGGTCTATCCGGGAGGTGCTTTCTCGCCGATCGACCGGGGACGGGTCCCGGGGCGCCTTCCGCGGAGGATCACATGCGAACCACTCGTGCCTTGGCGGCCTCGGCCGCCGCGGTGGCCGTCCTCGGCCTCGCCGCCCCCGCCGCCGTCGCCGACGGCATGCCCGGCGGCCCGGGCCGCTCCGGCCCGAGCAACATCGTGGCCCTGCCCAGCGTCATCGCCCGCGGCGGCCAGCTGACCATCACCGTCGACAACTGCCCCCAGGGCGGTACCGCCACGTCGAACGCCTTCCCGGCGACCACCCTGACTCCCATCAACGGCGCGAACCACACCGCCAAGGGAACCGCCACGGTCAACAGCAACGCCCGGCCCGGCTCCTACGACATCACCGTCAACTGCACCAACCGGGGCACGCTGACCCGCCCGGCCGCCTTCACCGTCATCGGTGGTGTCCAGGGAGGTCTCGGCGGCAGCAGCTCCAGCGGGGCCACGCCGACCGACATGGCCATCGGCGGCGGACTCGTCGCGGCGGCGCTCCTCGGCGGCGGTCTGTTCTGGATGCGGCGCCGTTCCGAGCGCCGCGCCTGACGGCTCACCGGGCCGAGAAGCGTTCTCAGCGGGCGCCGTCGTCAGGCTCCGCCCTCACCCGCGCGCCCGCGCGCGAAGCGGTACGCCACGCCCAGCGACCCGGCGACCAGCGCCGCGCCCAGGCCGATCTCCTTGAGGTCGAACCCGGCGATGCTGCCGCCCGCACCGGCGTGCACGCCCCGGTGCGGTGGGTACGGCTGAGGGTGGCCGCCCGCGATGGTGAGGCTGGTGGACCCGCTCGCCCGCGCGCAGCCGAAGGTGACCAGGTAGACCGCCCCCGGACGGGCGTCCCGGTCCACGGTCGCCGTCGCCGTGGTGTGCCTGGCCGGGATCCGCACCGTGTCGAAGACGGCCGACGACACCGTCACGGGCCCCCTGCAGCCGTCGCCGTCCCGGTTCACGTGCAGGGTGACCTGGCCGCCGGCCGCGACGGTCGACGGCATGACGCTGAAGCCGAACGGCGTGACGTCGTCGGAGGCGACGGCGGCCGGTGCGGACAAGGTGAGGGCGGTCAGGCCCAGCAGTGCGGCCGAAGCGACGCGTATCGCGCGCATGGTGAATCCTCCGGTCCCCGAGGAGCAGCTGCGGACCTGTTCCGCTTGCGTCGGAAATGCACCTCGATGACCGAAACGTAAGGAACGTGTGTGCGGCCCCGCGATCGCAGTCGGGCGAATGGGGCACACCTGTGGGCCGCACAGGGGAACGTCGCCCTCCGCACGCTTACCGCCCCGCTCTCCCCCCTCACCCCTCGATGTGCGGGAAGAGCAGGGTGAACGGCTCCGGCGACGCGGTGATCCCCCGGCTGTACGGGGCGTCGAAGTCCCAGATCAGGAACAGCAGGAAGGCGATGAGCGCGGAGAACAGCCCGGCGAGGATCAGCTCCCGCGGCGTGCGCCGGATCTGCAGCGCGAACACCATGCCGATGGTGACCACTGCGCCGATGATCAGCCCGAACCACACCACGCCCGGCATCGTCGGATCCGCCGAGTCCGCCCGCGCGGTGCGCGCCTGGTCGGCGGCGGCGACCTGGTCCATCAGAGGCTGGTAGGCCTGGGCCTCGAAGTCCGTGCGCGGCTCGTAGTCGGTGACGTCGACCCGGATGGTCCGGAAGAGCTGGTCGCCGCGGTCCGTCGCCTCCCCGGTGTCGGCCATCGACTGCCACTCCTTCGTCAGGATGTGTCCGACATAGGCGTTGACGTCGTCCCGAATGCGCTCACGTACGTCGGCCGGGTAGACCCGCACCCGCTCCGAGATCTCGTGCAGCGCCTGGGCCTCCGCCTGGACGTGGTCCTCGGCGGCGCTGCGGGCCTCCCAGACGCCCGCGATGGCCAGACCCAGCACGATGGCGTACACCACCCCGATCCACATCGTCATGTACTCGATGACGTCGGGGGTCTCCGAGGTGTCCTCGTCCTCGGCGGCCCGCTTGTGCCGCACGAGGGTGACGACGATGACCACCGCGCCCACGGCGGCCATAGCGAGGGTCAGAACAAGCCATTCTGGCAAGGGATGCCTCCTGGTACGGCGGCTAGCGCGGCCGCAGCGCGGCGACGGCCGCGATGGCGGGCACGGTGATGAGCAGGACGTAGGTGAGCGGCGACGGGGTGCGGCGCGTCTGCCGCCTCGGCGGCGGGGCGTGGTAGGCCGGGTAGCTCACCGGCTTCGCGGCGGGGCGCGGGGTGGGCGTCGGCGTGGGAGCCGGTGGTGGTGGCGGTGGTGGCGGGGCGGGTGCCAGTCGGGCCGGTGGTGTGGCGGGCGCCGGCGGGGGAGGCGGCTCGGGGGTGGGCGCCGGCCTCGGTGCCGGGTTCCTCGGCTTTGGTGCGGAGGGCTTCGGCGCGGTGGTGGGTGTGGGGCTCGGCTTCGGCGGGGGAGGGGGCGGTGGGGGCGGGTCCGGTGTGGGGGTGGGTGTCGGCTCCGGGCACGGTGGCGGCGGCGGGGGCGGGCACGACGGCGGGGCCGGCCAGGTGCCGTCGCCCGCGACGGCCCACGCCTCGGTACCGCCCGGGCCGGTCGAGGCATGGGCACAGGCGTCGGCGGCCGCCACCCCGGCCGGTGCGCCCACCAGGGTCCAGACCGCGCCCAGCACCACCAACGCCCGGGTCACGAAGGCGAGTCGGATCGGTTCGGGAGCATGCACGACCAAGATCATGCGGTCTCCCCGGCGCCGCTGGCGGCCTCAGCGCCCGGATTGGCCCGATCGGAGGAAGTCCACGCGCACGGGTTTGATCGTTGCGCGCTCCCACGGCCCGGGAGGCGCACGCACGTACGAGGCGGCTGTGGCGGCGGAGGAGCGACTACCGGATGTGGTGGGGCCCGGAACGCGGGAGTGGCGGGTGCCCGGCGCACGGGGGTGGCGGGGGCCGAAAGGGGCCTGGAGCGGTGGCGGTGAAAAAGAATTCCCGCCGCCGTTGAACACCCGGCCCCCCGCCGTCCGTACCCAGTGCCGTGCGGCGGCGCAGCAGGGCGCCCGCAACACCTTGCGAAGATCGGGGAGTTGAGGATGAACACCTCCTGGCGGAACGCCTCTCTCGTGGCGAGTGCCGCGGTCGTGCTGGCGCTGACGACGGCGTGCGGTCAGGAAGGCGGCAGCTCGGCGGCCAGCCAGAACGTGGGCGCCACGGCCCCGGTGACCGGCGGTATCACGGGCGGCATCACCGGAGTGGGCGCGGGGGCCGGAACCGGTGCCGGCGCCGGAGCGAGCGCGAGCCCCGGGACCGGCGCGCAGGGCGGGACCGCCGGAGAGCTGGCCGTCACCGTGAACGCCGAGCTGGGCAAGATCCTGACCGACGGCAGCGGCAAGACGCTCTACCGCTTCGACCAGGACACGGCGGAGCCGCCGAAGTCCAACTGCGACGGCCAGTGCGCCACCGCGTGGCCGCCGGTGCCCGCCGACGACGTCTCGGCCGCCGACGGCATCGACAAGTCGCTGCTCGGCGAGGTCACCCGCACCGACGGGAGCAAGCAGCTCACCATCGGCGGCTGGCCCGCCTACTACTACGCCAAGGACGCGAACGCCGGTGACATCAGCGGCCAGGGCGTGAACAACAAGTGGTTCGCCATGGCACCCGACGGCAAGAAGGCGACCAAGGCCGCCGAACTGCCCGGACTCTCGGTGCGCAACGACCCGAACCTCGGCGACATCGTCGTCGACGCCAAGGGCATGACCGTCTACCGGTTCATGAAGGACTCCCAGTGGCCCATGAAGACCGCGTGCACCGGCGCGTGTCTCGACAAGTGGCCCGTCGTCGGGCCGGTCGACGCGAAGAACACCGAGGGCATCGACCTTCAGGGGTCCACCGCCAACCGCGGCTACGTCGTCTTCAAGCGCCCCGACGGCCTCAAGCAGCAGACCATCGACTGCGTACCGCTGTACACCTTCGCGGGCGACAAGGCGCCCGGTGACATCAACGGCCAGGGAGTCGGCGGCGCATGGTTCGCCGTGGGCCCCGACGGCAAGCCGGTCGGCGCGCCCGGGCAGAACTGATCACCTCCCCAGGGCTGATCCTCGCGACTGCCCGCCGACGCCGGCCCACGGTCCGCCCCCTCCGCGCCGCACGGAGGGGGCGGACGCGTATCCGCGCCCGGACCGGCCGCAGGTGGTGACCGGGAACGGATGGTCAATTTCCGGTTCCGCTCGCCCGTTCGGCAGGCGATCAGTAGCCTCAGCTCGAACACCGGATCGCCTACGCCTTGGAGAGATAGATGGAGCGTCCCGCCTGGGCCCCCCGGAGCATCGACATCTCGGTGCCTAGCGTCTCGCGCATCTACGACTACTTCCTGGGTGGTTCGCACAACTTCGAGGTGGATCGCGAAGCGGCGCGCAAGGCGATGGAGTTCATGCCGGGACTGCCGAAGATCATGCAGGCGAACCGGGCGTTCACCCGCCGCGCGGTGCGGTACGCGGCGGGACAGGGCATCACCCAGTTCCTGGACATCGGTTCGGGCATCCCCACGTTCGGCAACGTCCACGAGGTCGCCCAGGCCGCCAGCCCCTCAGCGCACGTCGTCTACGTCGACCACGACCCGGTGGCGGTGGCCCACAGCCAGGCCGTGCTGGCCGGCAACGACGCCGCGGACGTCCTCGCGGCCGATCTGCTCAAGCCCCAGGACATTCTGACCAGCCCTCAGGTGGAGCGGCTGATCGACCTGAACCGTCCGGTCGCCCTGCTGCTCGTCGCCGTCCTGCACTTCGTGGCGGACGACGACGACCCGCACACGGCGGTCGCACGGCTGCGCGACGCACTCGCGCCCGGCAGCCTGCTGATCCTCACGCATGCCTCGTACGAGGGAATCCCGCTCCCGCCCGGGCGGGCGGAGGGCGCGGTGGACGTATACAAGGACATTCGCAACCCACTGATCATGCGTTCGCGCGACGAGGTCGCGCGGTTCTTCGAGGGGTACGAGATGGTGGAACCGGGACTGGTGCCGATGCCGCACTGGCGTCCGGAGACGGCACCGGAGGACGAGGATCCGTATGCCTTCTCCGGTTTCGCCGGCGTGGGGATCACGGCGTGAGCGCGGAGCCGGACGGTCCGGAGGACAGACTGCGCCGGTTCGCGACGATCTGGAGCCGGGCGGTGTTCCCGGTGACCTCGACGTCGCTGACCCGGCCGGAGTTCGAGGCGTTGTTGCTGCCGCTCGCCCGGCGGCTGCGCGAGGCGCTGCTCGCGCGGACCTTCGACGCGGAGGAAGGCCGGGCGGTGGGTGCCGCCCTGGTGGGCGCGCACTGCACCGACCCGGAGGCGCTCAGCCGCGCGCTCGACTGCGTGGACGCCTACCTGGTGCTCTACTGCGGCGAGGACGGTGCCGGAGAGAGCGGTTCGCCGGCGGAGCGGCCCCCGGGCGAGCGCGTGCTGGAGGACCTGCGCACCCGCTCCTCCCGGCTGCAGCACGCCATGGCCGCCGGGTTCGCGCAGCGGTTGCGCGAGCGGACGCTGGCCGAGCAGGAGACCATCGCCCGGGCCGCGCTGCAGGCCCAGGGCGTGGTGGCGCAGGCCCTTCACGCCAGTGAGGCGCGGTTCCGGGCGGTGTTCGAGGGCGCGGCCATAGGCATCGCCATCGCCGACCTGTCCGGCCATGTCCTGGAGGTGAACGGGGCGTTGCTGCGCATGTTCGGCGGCTCCGAGCAGATCCTGCGGGGCCGCAACGTCACGGACTGGACGCACGCCGAGGACGCCCCGCAGGTCTGGAAGCTCTACGACGAGCTGGTGAGCGGCGAACGCGAGCACTACCACGTGGAGAAGGCGTTCTACCGCCCGGACGGAACGGTCCTGTGGACCAACCTGACGGTCTCCCTGCTGCGGGACGCCGACGGCAACCCGCAGTACCAGCTGGCGCTGATGGAGGACACCACCGAGCGCCGGCTGCTCAACCTCCGGCTGCGCTACGAGGCCACCCACGACGCGCTCACCGGCCTGCCCAACCGCACCCTGTTCTTCGAGCGGCTGGAGAAGGTCCTGGGCGCCGGGGAGGGACAGCGCTTCGGGCTCTGCTACCTCGACCTGGACGGGTTCAAGACCATCAACGACAGCCTCGGCCACGCGGCCGGCGACCGGCTGCTCGTGGAGGTGGCCGACCGGCTTCAGTCCTGCGCGACCGCGCCGGGGGAGATGGTGGCGCGACTGGGCGGCGACGAGTTCGTGGCGCTCACCACCGGACCGCAGGCCCGCAGCGAGGTGGACGAACTGGCGGCGCGCATCATGAACGCCCTGGTAGCGCCGGTGCGGATCGACGGCCGCGAGCTGACCGTGCGCGGCAGCATCGGCATCGTGGAGGGCGCGGCGGGCGAGCGCAGCGCGGCCGAGGTGCTGCGCAGCGCCGACATCACCATGTACCGGGCCAAGTCGGCGGGCGGCAACCGCTTCGAGCTGGCCGACCCGGAGGCCGACGCCCGGGCGATCACCCGCCACGGTCTGACGACGGCGCTGCCGACCGCGCTGGAGCGCGGCGAGTTCTTCATCGAGTACCAGCCGCTGGTCCACCTCGGCGACGGCAGTGTGCGCGGTGCGGAGGCGCTGGTGCGCTGGCTGCATCCGCAGCACGGCGTGCTCGGCCCCGACCGGTTCATCCCGCTCGCCGAACACACCGGTCTGATCGTTCCGTTGGGCCGCTGGGTACTGGAGCAGTCGGTGCGCCAGGCGAAGGAGTGGCAGGAACGCACCGCGCAGAGCGGCCCGTTGCGCATCAACGTCAATCTCTCGCCCTGCCAGCTCACCCACCCCGGCCTGGTCCAGGACACGGTCGACATCCTCGAACGCACGGGGGTCGAACCGCGCGCCCTGTGCCTGGAGGTCACCGAGTCGGCCCTGATCGGCGCCGACGACGATCTGCTCAAGCCCCTGCGCCGGCTGGCGGAGATGGGCGTGGACATCGCCCTCGACGACTTCGGCACCGGCTACTCCAACCTCGCCAACCTGCGCCGCCTGCCGGTCAGCGTGCTCAAGCTGGACCGCTCCTTCACCCAGGGCATGCAGCAGTTCCCCGCCGACCCCGTCGACCTCAAGATCGTGGAGGGGATCGTCTCCCTCGCGCACAGCCTCGACCTCGCGGTGACCGTGGAGGGTGTGGAGACGGGAGCGCAGGCCGAGCAGCTGCGGATACTGGGCTGCGACACCGCCCAGGGCTGGTACTACGCCCGGCCCGGCCCCCCGGAGCGCCTGCACGAACTCGCCCTGGCGGACGCCACCGGCTGACCCCGGAAGGCGCGCGGGGCCGTAGGCGGGCGCGGCCGCGCCGCGTGATGCGCCCGGTGCCGGGACCACGCCGAGCGGGTGGGCGCCGAGGCTCGACGAGCCGGGAGCCGGAGCTGCGGGTCGGCGCCGGGCGCCGGTGCTGCGGGTCGGCGCCGGGCGCCGGTGCTGCGGGTCGGTGCGGGAAGACACCGTCCGGAGGCGGGGCCCGGCGAGGAGCGCCTGTGCACGGTGCCGGGCAGCGACGGCCCCTCAGCGTTCGAGCAGCATCCGCTGCAGTTCCCGCGCCGCCCGTGGCGGAGCCACGTCGCTGCGGTGCGCCAGGGCGATCGTGCGGTGCAGTCCCGGCCGGGCCAGCGGTGTCACTCGCAGCCCGCGACCGGACCGCGCGGCCACCATGCGCGGTACGACGGCCATCCCCAGCCCGGCCCGTACGAAACCCAGCACCGCGTCCATCTCGCCGCCCTCCACCGCGAAAGCCGGTTCGAACCCCGCGGAACGGCACGCGGCGACGGTCAGCTCCCGCAGGTCGTAGCCGTGCCGGAACATCACGAGCCGCTCACCCTCCAGATCGGCGATCCGCACCGCACGCCGCCCGCGCCCCGGCCGGGGTGCCTCCGGTGAGGACACCACCACCAGGTCCTCCCGCAGCAGCTCCACGGTGGTCAGCGCCGGCGAGGGCGTCGGCAGCGGCAGCACCACGAGCGCCAGGTCCAGTGCCCCGCGGGCCAGCTCCCGCACCAGGTCGTGGGAGCCGGACTCCTCGATCATCAGCTGCACGCCGGGGTACCGGTCGTGGAAGGCCCGCAGCACATCCGGCAGCAGGCCCGTGCACAGACTCGGCGTCGCCCCGAGCCGCACCCGCCCGCCGCGCAGCTGCACCAGCTCCCGCACCTCGTAGCGGGCCGTCTCGGCGTCCGCGAGGATCCGCCGCGCCAGTGGCAGCAGCGCCTCGCCCGCGTCGGTCAGGGTGATGTTGCCGCGGGCCCGCAGGAACAGATCCGCGCCGAGATCCCGTTCCAGGGTCCTGATCTGCTGCGACAGCGACGGCTGGGCGACGTGCACCAGCTCGGCGGCCCGGGTGAAGTGCCGGGTCTCGGCCACCGCGACGAAGTACTGGAGCTGCTGGAACTGCACCCGCCCATCATAGAGGGACCATAGGGAACAGCTATGGAAACGAGCTGGACCATGTCTTGGACCGATGGGGCCGTTCGGCCCTACCGTCTCGTCCCATGGCACTGGCAACGCGGACGGACCGACGGCCGTCCATGGCACGCACCGTGTGGGACTCCACCGTCGGCAAGAAGACGGTCATGGCCGTCAGCGGTGTGATCATGCTGCTGTACCTGGTCGCCCATGTGATCGGAAACCTGAAGATCTTCTTCGGGGCCGAGGAGTTCAACCACTACGGGCACTGGCTGCGCACCGTCGGCGAACCGTTCATGCACTACGAGTGGACGCTGTGGCTGGTCCGCGTCGTGCTGATCGTCGCGGTCGTCGCCCACGCCGTCTCCGCCTACCAGCTCAGCCGCCGCGACCTCCGGGCGCGCCCCGGCAGGTACGTGCACCGCAAGCCCCGGGCGAGCTACGCCACGCGCACCATGCGCTGGGGCGGGATCATTCTCGGCCTGTTCATCGTCTGGCACGTCCTGGACCTGACCACCGGCACCGTGCACACCGGCGGCTTCCAGGAGGGCCACCCGTACCAGAACGTCGTGGACACCTTCTCCACCTGGTACGGCAACGTCGTCTACATCGTCGCGATGCTCGCCCTCGGCCTGCACGTCCGGCACGGCTTCTGGAGCGCCGCGCAGACCCTCGGCGTCGGCAGCCGCCGCCGCGACCGCGCCCTGAAGACCGTCGCGAACGTCCTCGCGCTGCTGCTCACGGCCGGCTTCGTCGCCGTCCCCGTGGGCGTCATGACCGGAGTGGTGAGCTGACATGCCCTACACCGACTACACGACCGGCGAAGCGGTCACGGACACCAAGGCCCCGGCCGGCCCGATCCACGAGCGCTGGGACAAGCGCCGCTTCGAGGCCAAGCTGGTCAACCCCGCCAACCGGCGGGGGCACACCGTCATCGTCGTCGGCACCGGCCTGGCCGGCGGTTCGGCCGGTGCCACCCTCGCCGAACAGGGCTACCACGTCGTTCAGTTCTGCTACCAGGACTCCCCGCGCCGCGCCCACTCCATCGCCGCACAAGGCGGCATCAACGCGGCGAAGAACTACCGCAACGACGGCGACTCGGTCCACCGGCTGTTCTACGACACCGTCAAGGGCGGTGACTTCCGCGCCCGAGAGTCCAACGTGCACCGCCTCGCGCAGATCTCCGTGGAGATCATCGACCAGTGCGTCGCCCAGGGCGTGCCCTTCGCCCGCGAGTACGGCGGCCTCCTCGACACCCGCTCCTTCGGCGGGGTCCAGGTCTCCCGCACCTTCTACGCCCGCGGCCAGACGGGCCAGCAACTCCTGCTCGGCGCCTACCAGGCACTGTCCCGGCAGATCGCCGCGGGCAACGTCGAGATGCACCCGCGCACCGAGATGCTCGACCTGATCGTCGTCGACGGGCGGGCCCGCGGCATCGTCGCCCGGGACCTGATCACCGGCAGGATCGACACCTACTTCGCGGACGCCGTCGTACTGGCCTCGGGCGGCTACGGCAACGTCTTCTACCTGTCGACCAACGCCATGAACTCCAACGCCACCGCCGTGTGGCGGGCGCACCGGCGCGGCGCGTACTTCGCCAACCCCTGCTTCACCCAGATCCACCCGACGTGCATCCCGCGCACCGGCGACCACCAGTCCAAGCTGACGCTGATGAGCGAGTCGCTGCGCAACGACGGCCGTATCTGGGTGCCGAAGGCCAAGGGCGACCACCGGCCGCCGAGCGAGATCCCGGAGGAGGAGCGCGACTACTACCTGGAGCGCATCTACCCGTCCTTCGGCAACCTCGTCCCGCGCGACATCGCCTCCCGCGCCGCGAAGAACGTCTGCGACGAGGGCCGCGGCGTCGGCCCCGGCGGCCAGGGCGTCTACCTCGACTTCGCCGACGCCGTCCGACGCCTGGGCCGCAAGGCCGTCGAGGCCAGGTACGGCAACCTCTTCGACATGTACCGGCGGATCACCGACGAGGACCCGTACGAGGTCCCGATGCGGATCTACCCGGCCGTGCACTACACGATGGGCGGCCTGTGGGTCGACTACGACCTGCAGACCACCATCCCCGGCCTGTTCGCGATCGGCGAGGCCAACTTCTCCGACCACGGCGCCAACCGGCTCGGCGCGTCCGCGCTGATGCAGGGCCTGGCCGACGGCTACTTCGTGCTGCCGGCGACGATCAACGACTACCTCGCCCGCAACCCGCACCAGGAGACGGTCACCGGCGAACACCCCGTCGTCCAGGAGGTGCTCGCCGAGACCCACGACCGGCTGAACCTGCTGCTGGCCGTCGACGGCGACCGCACCCCCGACTCCTTCCACCGGGAGGTCGGCGAACTGATGTGGGAGTTCTGCGGCATGGCCCGCAGCGACGCCGGCCTGCGCAAGGCGCTGGAGCGCATCCCCCAGATCCGCGAGGAGTTCTGGCGGCGCGTCAAGGTCCCCGGGACCGGCGAGGAGTTCAACCAGTCCCTGGAGAAGGCCAACCGCGTCGTCGACTACCTCGAACTCGCCGAGCTGATGTGCCTCGACGCGCTGCACCGCACCGAGTCCTGCGGCGGACACTTCCGCGAGGAGTCCCAGACCCCGGACGGCGAGGCGGCCCGCAACGACGACCGGTTCGCGTACGCGGCCGCCTGGGAGTTCACCGGCACCGGCGAGGCGCCCGTGCTGCACCGGGAAGACCTGGTCTTCGAGTACGTCCACCCCACCCAGCGGAGCTACGCATGAAGCTCACCCTGCGCGTCTGGCGGCAGAAGAACGCCGACGCCGACGGCGCGATGTCCACGTACGAGGTGGACGGCGTCTCGCCCGACATGTCCTTCCTGGAGATGCTCGACACGCTCAACGAGGAACTCATCCTCAAGGGCGAGGACCCGGTCGCCTTCGACCACGACTGCCGCGAGGGCATCTGCGGCGCGTGCTCCCTCGTCATCAACGGTGACGCGCACGGCCCCGAGCGCACCACCACCTGCCAGTTGCACATGCGATCCTTCCGGGACGGCGACACCATCGACATCGAGCCGTGGCGGGCCGCCGCCTTCCCGGTGATCAAGGACCTCGTCGTGGACCGGTCCGCGTTCGACCGGATCATCCAGGCAGGCGGCTACATCACCGCCCCGACCGGAGCCGCACCCGAGGCCCACGCCACACCGGTGCCCAAGCCCGACGCCGACCACGCGTTCGAGCACGCCGAGTGCATCGGCTGCGGGGCGTGCGTGGCGGCCTGCCCGAACGGCGCGGCGATGCTGTTCACCTCGGCGAAGGTCAACCACCTCAACGTGCTGCCGCAGGGCGCGCCCGAGCGCGAGACCCGGGTGCTGGACATGGTGGCGCGGATGGACGAGGAGGGCTTCGGCGGCTGCACCCTCGCGGGCGAGTGCGCGACCGCCTGTCCCAAGGACATCCCCCTGATGTCGATCACCCAGATGAACAGGGAGTGGCTGCGTGCCACCCGGAAGGCGGCGAAGCGGTAGCCGCCACGCGCGAGGCGTTCGCCACCGACGGCGGGCGGGCGGGGCCGGGAGTGGTGCTCATCCCCGGCCCCGTCTCGTTGCCGGTGCCCCTCGCCGCCCCGCGCCCCGAAGCGCCGACCCCGGCCGGCCGGTGCCCGCGCCGTTCAACAACCCCACATCCCCCCTCCCGGCCACGGTCACATGCCCGCCAACCGGCGTCGGCACAACTGGAGCGGCGGCACCGCTCGCCGCCCCAGGACCGTGACCAGGAGCAGCCATGACCGGCGTTTCGACCCTCGACCGTCCCCAGCAGAGCGTCGCCCCCACCCGCTACACCGTCACCCTCGCCCGCGACGAGGACGACGTGCGCGCCGCCCAGCGGCTGCGGCACGACGTGTTCGCCGGGGAGCTGGGAGCCCTGCTCACCACCCCGCAGCCCGGCCTCGACGTCGACGCCTTCGACGCCTACTGCGACCACCTGCTGGTCCGCGACACGACGACCGGACAGGTCGTCGGCACCTACCGACTGCTGCCGCCGGAGCGCGCCGCGGTCGCCGGACGGCTGTACTCGGAGGGCGAGTTCGACCTCGGCCCGCTCGCGGCGATCCGCCCGGACCTGGTCGAGGTCGGCCGCTCCTGCGTCCACCCCGACCACCGCGACGGCGCCGTCATCGGCCTCATCTGGGCCGGCATCGCCCGCTACATGGTGGACGGCGGTCACGAGTGGCTGGCCGGCTGCTGCTCCCTGCCGCTCGCCGACGGCGGCGCCCTCGCCGCCGCGACCTGGAACCGGGTCCGTGCCAAGCACCTGGCGCCGGAGGAGTTCCGGGTGCGCCCCCGGCTGCCGTGGCTCCCGGCGGAGGCGTCCGCGCCGGCGGCCCCCGCCGAACTGCCCGCACTGCTGCGGGGCTACCTCCGCCTCGGAGCCTGGGTCTGCGGCGAGCCCGCCCACGACCCGGACTTCGGGGTCGCCGACCTGTACGTGCTGCTGTCGATGCGCCGGGTCAACGCGCGCTATCTGCGGCACTTCCTCTCCCTCGTCCCCGCCACCGGCCGATGAGCGGCTGGCTGCCCACCGCGCCCTGCACCCCACGGGCGTGCCTGGACCCGGCGCGCCGGGCCGGGGCCGCGCCCCGGGCGGTGGCCCGCCTCACCGCCGTACTCCTGCTGCTGCTCGCCGGGATCGCGCTGGCACCGTTCGGCGGGCACCTCCCCGCCCGGTGGGTGCGTGCCTGGAGCCGGAGCATCGTGCGGGCCGCGGGCCTGCGCGTCCGGATCACCGGCGCCGCTGCGGACACCGGCGGGCTGCTGCTGGTCGCCAACCACGTGTCCTGGCTGGACATCCCGCTGCTGGCGGCCGTGCGCCCGGCGCGCATGCTGGCCAAGAAGGAGATCCGCGACTGGCCGCTCGCGGGGCCGCTCGCCCAGCGCGGCGGGGCGCTGTTCATCGACCGGGACCGGCTGCGCGCCCTGCCCGGCACGGTCGCCCGCCTCACCGACGCCCTGCGGTCCGGTGCGGCGGTCGGGGTCTTCCCGGAGGGCAGCACCTGGTGCGGGCGCGCCCAGGGCCGCTTCCGGCGGGCGGCCTTCCAGGCCGCCCTCGACGCGGGCGTCCCCGTCCAGCCGGTCCGCATCCGCTACCGGCTCGGCGACGGCCCGGCCACCACCCTGCCCGCCTTCCTCGGCGACGACACCCTGCTCACCTCGGTGTGGCGGGTGGTCACCGCCCGCGACCTGGTCGCCGAGGCCGACATACGCCCCACGATCCCCCCGGGCGCCCACCGGTCCCGCCGCGCTCTGGCGGAAGCGGCCCAGCGCGCCGTCACCGGAGGCGCCGCGACGAACCGCGCGCCCGGCGAGGACACGTCCGCGCGCCCCGGACCGCACCGACAGCCCGTCGCCCCGCCGACGACCCGCCACCCGCGGCGTCGCGGGGCGCGCGAAGCCGCGTGACCTGGTAAGGGGGCGCGGGGAGCTGTGCATGACGGGGAACAACTCCCGACCGGCCGTGAGCTGCGGGTCCTCGAATTCATCACCGCGCGGTCCGGCTCCGGCGCACGAGGCCGGCCAGCCGCCGGTACGAGTCCAGCAGCGCCCCGCGGTCATGGGTGCTGGTGGTGACCAGGACCTCGTCGGCGCCCGTCTCCTTCAGCAGGGTCTCCAGCTCGTCGGCGACCTGCTCCTCGGTGCCGGTGATGTGACCGGTGAGCGCGGCCTCGTACAGCTCGCGTTCCCTGTGGGTCATCGAAAGCCGCTCGATGTCCTCGGCGGGCCGCAGCGGGGGGAAGGTGCCGTGGGTGCGCGCGTACGCCGTCGACCACGCCTCGGGGACGAGGATCCGCCGGGCCGCCTCGGGGTTCTCGGCGACCGCGACGGTACCGGAGACGACGACGTACGGTTCGGCGGCCCAGGGGGAGGGGCGGAACCGGGCGCGATAGCCGTCGATGCCGCGCCGCAGCCGGTCGCGGTCGCGCAGGTCCCCGATGACCATCGGCAGTCCGGCGCGGGCGGCGATGCCGGCGCCCTCGCCCATCGCCAGCACGAACGGCGGCACGGCCAGCCCTTCGGCGGGCCGCGCGTGGACACCGGTGGTGGAGGTGCCACTGAACCACCCGAGCAGCTCCTCGACCTGTGCGGCGAAGTCCTCGGCGGCGCCCTTGTCGCGGCCGAGCGCCCGGCGCACGCCGGTCGTGAAACCCACCGAGCGACCGAGTCCCATGTCGATCCGGCCCGGGAACAGGGACTCCAGCACCCCGAACTGCTCGGCCACCACCAGCGGCCGGTGGTTGGGCAGCATCACGCCGCCGGTGCCCACCCGGATGGCGCGGGTGGCCCCGGCCACGGCGGCGGCCAGCACGGTCGGGGCGGAACCGGCGACCCCGGGCACGCCGTGGTGCTCCGACACCCAGAACCGGTGATAGCCCAGCGCCTCCGCCTCCCGGGCGAACCCCACCGTCTCCCGCAGCGCCTCGCCGGGGGGGCGCCCCTCGCGCACGCGGGAGCGGTCGAGGACGGAGAAGCGGGTCGTGGCGATCGCGGAACTCATGACGGGTTCAACAGCGGCACGGGCTCGTGATTCCCGGCGGCCGCCCGCCGGGAATCACGAGCCCGGTCGCGCTCCGGGGCCGCGGCGGACCGCGCTCGTAGACGCCGGCCAAGTGCTGCGGGACCGGGCGGTGCACGCCGTCGACGGTGACCGGCACGCGCGGGGCGTGGCGGGCGTCCCCCCATAGGGTGGGCCTTGTGACCGACAGCGCCAAGCGGCCGATCGCCGTGTTCGATCTGGACAACACCCTCGCCGACACAGCGCACCGCCAGCGGTTCCTGGAGCGCCGCCCCCGCGACTGGAACGCCTTCTTCGCGGCCGCGCCCCAGGACCCGCCGCTCGCCGAGGGCATCGCCCTCGCGGTGGACAGGGCCCGCGAGTGCGAGGTCGTCTACCTGACCGGACGCCCCGAGCGCTGCCGGCCCGACACCCTGGCCTGGCTCAGCGGGCACGGGCTGCCCGAGGGGCCGGTGTACATGCGCCGCGACGACGACCGCCGGCCGGCCCGGCGCACCAAGCTGGACATCCTGCGCCGGCTCGCCCGCACACGTGAGGTGCGCGTCCTGGTGGACGACGACCCGCTGGTATGCGATGACGCCGAGCGCGCCGGTTTCACCGTCGTGCGGGCGGACTGGGCCAGGCCGTCCGGCGCCCTGCGGCAGGCTCAGGAGGGGGAGGGGCGGACCTGAGGGCCGCGCGGGCTCAGTCCGTCTCCTCCAGGCGGAAGCCCACCTTCAGGCCCACCTGCCAGTGGGCGATGTCGCCGTCCTCCAACTGGCCCCGTACCTGGGTCACCTCGAACCAGTCCAGATTGCGCAGCGTCTGCGACGCCCGCGTGATGCCGTTGCGGATGGCTTGGTCGACCCCGTCCGGCGAGGTGCCGACGATCTCGGTGACCCGGTAGGTGTGGTTCGACATGGAGTGCTCCTCTCCCGTGTCACACGCCCTGTGTCACACGTCACTCCACCGTGCCCCAACCTGCGGCCTCCCGCGAGACGTCGGGCGGCGACCCTCGGTAACCCTTGACCTTCCGATTGGTCCATACCAAAATCCAGCCCACCCGTTCGAGCACCGCGCTCGTCCCCCACGTCGGGCCCCGCACCCCTGTCCTCCAGGCCAGAACAAGGACCCCCGTGAGACGTCGCCTCCTCGCCCTCGTATGCGTGTCCGCCTCCCTCCTCACCGCCTGCGGTGTCCTGCCGACGGGCACCGACCGGCACACCGTCACGGTCTGGCTGATGAAGGGCAGCGCCTCGCAGGAGTTCCTGGACCGCTTCACCGAGGACTTCGAACGCGACCACACCCACATCGACCTCGACATCCGCATCCAGGAATGGACCGGCATCGGGGAGAAGGTCGACCAGGTCCTGGCCGGCGACAAGGCGGGCGCCGACGGCGACGAGGACGGTGGGGACGGTGACGACGGAGCGGGAGCGCCGGACGTGATCGAGGTCGGCAACACCCAGGTACCCCGCTACGTCGACCACGGCCGGCTCCTCGACCTGACCCTGGAGTCGGCGCGCGACTGGGGCGGCGCCGACTGGCTGCCCGGCCTCGCCGAACCCGGACAGCTCCGCAACCACCAGTACGGCATCCCCTGGTACGCCGCCAACCGGGTGGTCGTCTACCGCAAGGACCTCTTCGCCCGGGCCGGCGTCGACGCCCCGCCGCGCACCCGCGAGGAGTGGCTCGACCTCACCGAACGGCTCGACACCGGAGACACCCAGGGGATCTACCTCGCCGGACAGGACTGGTACACGCTGGCCGGCTTCGTCTGGGACGAGGGCGGGGAACTCGCCACCGAGGAGGGCGGCCGCTGGCAGGGCGCCCTGCACAGCCCGGCCGCGCTGCGCGGCATGGACTTCTACCGGCGGCTGCAGGCCCTCGGGGACGGCCCGGCCGACGCCGACGAGGAACACCCGCCCCAGGCAGGGGTGTTCGCCTCCGAAGAGGTCGCACAGATCATCGCCGTGCCCGGTGCGGCCCAGGCCGTCGTACGGCAGAACCCCGGCCTCGACGGCAAACTGGGCTTCTTCCCCGTCCCCGGCCGCACCGCCGGTGCGCCCGGCCCCGTCTTCACCGGCGGGTCCGACCTGATCATCCCGCGCGACACGGACGAGCGCGAGGGCGCCATCGCCGTGGTCGCCGCGCTCACCGGCGAGAAGTGGAACACCGAACTGGCCCGCACCATGAACTACGTGCCGAACAAGGCCGGTCTGGCCGAGGCCGTCGCCGGCGAGGAGGGAGCCGCGGCCATGGCGGCGGGAGCCGCGCGCGGCCGGGCGACCCCCAGCACACCCGAGTGGGCCGCCGTCGAGTCCGACAACCCCATCAAGACGTACATGACGAAGGTGCTCGCCGGAGCCGACCCCCTGACCGAGGCCCGCCGCGCCTCCGGCCGGATCACGGAGGCGCTGCGGGTGTCCGCAGGGTGAGCGGACCCGGTGACGGGCAGCTCACCCGGCGGACCGGACAGCCGCGGACGGACGTCAGCGCACCGTGCTGAGCGACAGCGCGAAGCGACCCGCCGCGTCCGTCCACCAGTGGGTCAGTGCCAGTCCGGCGGCGGCCAGTTCGGTGCGCACCCCGGCTTCCCGGAACTTCGCCGACACCTCCGTGCGCAGTTCCTCGCCCGCCGAGAAGTCGACGGCCAGGCCCAGCGCCGGCACCTTCACGGTCTGCGCGGTGCGGGCCCGCAGCCGCATCTCGATCCACTCGGCGTCGGCGTCCCACAGGGCCACGTGCTCGAAGCCGCCAGGATCGAAGTCGGCGCCCAGCTCGCGGTTGATGACGGTGAGGACGTTCTTGTTGAACGCCGCCGTCACCCCGGCCGCGTCGTCGTACGCCCGCACCAGCACCGCCTCGTCCTTGACCAGGTCGGTGCCCAGCAGCAGCGCGTCGCCCGGCGCGAGCAGGGCGCGCACCGAGGCGAGGAACGCGGCCCGCTCCGCGGGCAGCAGGTTGCCGATCGTGCCCCCGAGGAAGGCCACCAGGCGCGGCCCCGGCGCGTCGGGCAGCCGCAGCGGCCGGGTGAAGTCGGCGATCAGGGCGTGGACCTCCAGCCCGGGCCGCTCGGCGGCCAGGGCCCGGCCGGCCTGGGTGAGGGCGCTCTCGCTGACGTCGACCGGCAGATAGGCCCGCAGGCCGGTCAGCGCGTCGATGAGGAGACGGGTCTTCTCCGACGAGCCCGAACCCAGCTCGACCAGGGTGCGGGCACCGGAGGCCGCGGCGACCTCGTCCGCGCGGTCCAGCAGGATCTCCCGCTCGGCGCGCGTCGGGTAGTACTCCGGCAACTCGGTGATCCGCTCGAAGAGTTCGCTGCCGTGCGCGTCGTAGAACCACTTCGGCGGCAGGGTCTTCGGACTCGTGGTCAGGCCGTGCTGCACATCGGCGCGCAGCGCGGCATCCGTGGCGTCCTCGGGCAGGGTACGGGTGACATGGAACGGACTCACGTACGGGGCTCCTTGCGTGGTGCTGGTGCCGGGTCCTCGGGATCCTTCAGCGGGCTGAGCGACACCTCGGTGCGGCTGGCGGTGAGCAGCGTGCGGTCGGGGACCTCATGCCAGGCGGGGTCGTCGTCGTAGGGTTCGGAGGCCACCACCGCGCGCCGGCCGGGCTCGGCGAACCACCACAGGGTGTCGCCCCAGGCCGTCGCGGTGATCGTCTCGCCGTCGGTGAGCAGCAGGTTGAGGCGTGCGCCGGGAGCCGCCGCGGCGGCCTCCCGCACCGTGTCGGCCATGGCGCGCCCCGCCTCGTCGCCCGCTCGCAGCCGGGCCAGGAGCAGCGCCCACACGAACGCCGAATCGTTTCTGGCCTCCATGGACAGCAGGTCGGCCGGAGACAGCGCGGGTACGAGGGGCGCGAGGGATCCCGGCCAGCCGGGCACCGCGCCGTTGTGACTGAACAGCCACCGCCCCGCGGCGAAGGGGGCCGCAGCGGCCTCCGCGTCGGCCCCCGCCAGGGTGGCGTCCCGTACGGCGGCCAGCAGGGCCCCGGTCCGTACGACCCGGGCCAGATCGGCGAAGGACAGGTCGGCCCACACCGGCCCGGCCCGGCGGTAGCGGGCCGGCACCGGGTCGCCCTCGGCGTACCAGCCCACACCGAACCCGTCGGCGTTGACCGTGCCGTACCGCTGCCGCCGGGGCGCCCAGGACTGCCGGTACAGGGCGTGCGGCGGCTCGACCAGCAACCGCCCGAGCGGCTCCGCGTCGCCCACGTAAGCGATATGACGGCACATCAGACGGACCCCGAGCGTGCGGTGCGGAAGCCGGAGAAGATCTGCCGCCGGACCGGATGGTCCCAGTTGCGGAAGGTGCCCCGGCACGCCACCGGGTCCACCGCGAAGGAACCGCCGCGCAGCACCTTGTAGTCGGGGCCGAAGAACACCTCCGAGTACTCCTTGTACGGGAACGCCCGGAACCCCGGATAGGGCAGGAAGTCGCTCGCCGTCCACTCCCAGACGTCACCGATCAACTGCCGTACGCCGAGCGGCGACTCGCCGGCCGGATAGCTGCCCGCCGGGGCCGGACGCAGATGACGCTGGCCCAGGTTGGCGTGCTCGGGCGCCGGGTCCGCGTCGCCCCACGGGTAGCGCATCGAGCCCCCCGTCGCCGGGTCGAACCGGGCCGCCTTCTCCCACTCGGCCTCGGTGGGCAGCCGGCGCCCCGCCCAGCGGGCGTAGGCGTCCGCCTCGTACCAGCACACGTGCAGCACCGGCTCGTCGGGTGGCACCACCTCGGTGACGCCGAACCGGCGGCGCAGCCACTGCCTGCCGTCGCGGCGCCAGAACAGCGGCGCGTGCAGCGAGGCACGCCGCACGTGCGCCCAGCCCTCCGGCGTCCACCAGCGCTCGTCGTCGTAGCCGCCGTCCTCGATGAACGCCTGGTAGGCGCCGTTCGTCACCGGGGTGGTGTCGATGTGGAAGGGCGCCACGTCGACCTGGTGGGCGGGGCGCTCGTTGTCCAGCGCCCACGGCTCGGCGGAGGTGCCCATGCTGAACGGCCCACCGGGCACCAGGACTTCGGACGGTCCCGTGAACAGCGGTGCGGGGTCGGGGTCGGGCGCGGTCAGGGCCTGCGGGCCCCGGCGCAGCTGATGGGTGATCAGCATGGTCTCGTCGTGTTGTTGCTCGTGCTGGGCGATCATGCCGAAGGCGAACCCGGCCTCGGTCAGCCGGGTGCCGTGGAAGTCGGCCGAGGCCAGCACGTCCAGGACCCGGCCGCGCACCTCGGCGGCGTACGTGCGGGCCTCCTCCGGCGGCAGCAGCGGCAGCGAGGGCCGCTCGGCGCGCGGGTGCTCGAAGGCGTCGTAGAGGCTGTCGATCTCCGGGCGCATCGCCTCCCGACCGCCGACCGCGCGCAGCAGCCACTGCTCCTCCTGGTTGCCGATGTGGGCCAGGTCCCACACCAGTGGGGACATCAGCGGTGAGTGCTGGGCGGTCAGGTCCGGGTCCTCGACGCAACTGGTCAGCAGGGTGGTGCGCGCGCGTGCGGTGGTCAGGGTGGTGAGCGCCTGCTCGCGCAGGGACTCGGCGTCGAAGGCGGGCTCGGTCATGGGCGGATGTCCTTCCCGTGCGCGCGACCGGACGTGCCGCGCAGGCGGTCGAGCAGATCGTCGGCGGGGCAGCGGCCGCGCAGGACATAGCGGTCCTGGTACGCCGCCACGGCGTCCAGGACCGCACGTCCCGCGCCGAGCCGGGGCAGGGCGTCGAGGGCCGCGGCGAAGCAGGTGACGGCGGCCTCCCGCAGCTCCGGATCGGCCGGGCCGTACCGGGCGGCGTCCCGCCACAGTGGATTGTGCGGGGCCGGCTCGCCGAGCGCGCGTTCGGCCAGCGGCTTCACGGCGCGGTACGCGGTCTCGGAGGCGGCCGGGTCGTCGAACAGGGCGGCCGTCACCGCCAGCGGCACGATCCAGCCGTCCTCGCCGGGCTGCGCGTCGATCATGCGCAGCTCCAGATGGCCGCGGGGGCGGACCGGCGGGAACAGGGTGGTGATGTGGTAGTCGAGGTCGGCGCGGGTCGGCGAGCCGTTCCGGATCCACTCCCGGAAGGTCAGCCCGTCGGGCACCTCCCACGGGCCGGACCGGCGGCGTACGCACATCACCGGGGCGTCCAGCACGTGCCGGGCCCAGGCGGTGCGCGGATCGCCGTCCAGGGCGGGTGCGCCCGCGCGCCCGGCGCCGATCTCCGTCCACAGCAACTGCCGGGTGGAACGCCATCCGGTGGGCCGGTGGCCCAGCAGCGGGGAGTTGGCGAAGGCCGCCACCAGGACCGCGCCGAGGGTGTGCGCGAGCCACCAGCGCCGTGTGTGCCCCAGCGGGCCCGGCTCCTCGTGCCCGGCGTCCAGGCAGACCTGCACGGAGGCCGAGGTGCACATCATGGCGCGCCCGGCCGGGCCGGTGCGGTCCAGGCACGCCTCCATGGCGTCGTAGCGCGGCTGGCGCAGGAACCGGCGGGGAGGGTGCCAGGGATCCGTGCCGATCCCGGCGAGGGCCAGGTCCCGCTCCCGCAGGACGGCGCGGACGGCGGCGAGGTCGGCGGCGACCGCGGTGACACAGCCGGTCAGCGAGGAGGCGGGCGACGAGCTGAGTTCCAGCTGGCCGCCGGGCTCGACGGTGAGCGCCGAACTCAGGGGTACGTTCCGCAGCGCGGCGTAGGCCGCTTCGAGTCGTTCGGGTGCCACCGGGTCCCACGGACGGCGCCGCTCGTGGACCAGCCACTCCACCTCGACACCGAGGGTGCGCGGAGGGCCGGTCTTGAAGCAGATGCCCCGGACCAACGCCTCCACCTCCGCCTCGGTCAGCGCGGTGCGGGGCTCCGTACAGTCACGCGCGGAATCGGACATGTCGGGATCCTCCATGGGTCGCGATGGGCCGTCGCCCGGGCCCGGGTGAGGCACACCCGTCCCACCCAAGACCCTCGTGCCGATTCGCACAAGGGTGCACAACGGTGCATTCCGGACCCGTCACATCCGTCCTTCCTGTCCGTTCCCCGGCGGTTTCGTGGGGTCGAGGGTCCGGGAAACTCTGTTGCACCGCATGTCCAGGATCGCTCACGATGCGTTCATGAGCACGACGGGGGAGCGCGCGCCCATGGCATCCACGGGGGTGGCGCCATGAGCGGCCGGCTGCGCGACATCGCACGGGAGACCGAGCAGATCGTGGCGGCGGGGGGATATCGCCGCTCCGACGGGGGCGAGGTCGTGCTCGCGGCGGCGATCCGCGCCGCACGGGAGGGGACGCGGATGGTGGGGCCGGGACCGGTACGGGTCCCCGCGTCACCATCCGTCACCACCGGGGTGGAGGTCACCGCCGAGAGCAGCACCGAGGCCGCCCGCCGGCTCGCCGGCGAACCGGTCGCGGTGCTGAACTTCGCCTCCGCCCGCAACCCCGGCGGCGGCTACCTCAACGGCGCCCAGGCGCAGGAGGAGGCCCTGTGCCGCTCCTCCGCGCTGTACACGTGCCTGCTGGAGGCCCGCCGCTTCTACGACCACCACCGGGCCCACCGCGACCCGTTCTACACCGACCGCGTGATCCACTCACCGGCCGTGCCGGTATTCCGCGACGACCGCGGGCGGCTGCTCGACGAGCCGTACACGGCGGGCTTCCTGACGGCTGCCGCGCCGAACGCCGGCGTGGTGCTGCGGACGATGCCGGAGCGCGCGCCCGAGCTGCCGCGCGCCTTGGCCGTGCGGGCCGAGCGGGTGCTGGAGACCGCCGCAGCGCACGGCTACCGGCGGCTGGTCCTCGGCGCCTGGGGCTGCGGGGTCTTCCGCAACGACCCCGCGCAGGTCGCGGCCGCATTCCGCGCCCCGCTGGCCCCCGGCGGCCGCTTCGCGGGCACCTTCGAGCACGTGGTGTTCGGGGTGCTGGACCGGACGCGGGGCGCCGTGGTGCGCGCCGCCTTCGCCCACGCGTTCCCGGAGCCCCGGCTCACCGACTAGGGGCTGGGCCACGCCGGAGCACCGGACCGCGGCGGCGCCGGTCCGATCAGCGTGGGCGCCGGCCGCGGTGGGGTCCGGGCGCGGCGGACCCGGCTGCGGCCGGACCCGGCAGGGAGCGCGGCCGCGCCGTCGCGTCCCGGGCCCGGGACATCGTCCCGGGCTGTCGGTCTCAACTCCAGCCGTAGCGCTCCCGGAGCCGGTTGCGGACCAGGTTGAAGCGGCCGCGGTCCAGGGCGCAGGCCTCGCGGCGCATGCCGTCCTCGTGGAGCCGCAGCACCCGGTCCACGTCGACCCAGGAATCCCGCCCCGACCGGTCCCAGGGCCCGCTGCCGATCGCCACCCACTCCCGGTCGCCGTCGTGCCGCTTGCTGGAGAGCTGTACGGCGAGGAAGGTGCCGGCCACCTCGCGGGCGACGACGAGCACCGGGCGGTCCTTGCCGCGGCCGTCGTTCTCCTCATAGGGCACCCAGGTCCACACGATCTCCCCGGGGTCGGGGTCGCCGTCGCGTACGGGCGAGTACTCGGTGCGCACCTGGCCGACCTCGCGGGGTTCGGCCTCGGTGGTCGCGGTGGGGCCGGAACGGCCCGGGACGTATCCATCGGTAAACGCGGTCACGGGGGCACCCTAAGGGCTGCCCCCGTGACCGGGCGCGGGGGGTCGCGCCTCGGCCACCGCCCGCCGCCGCGCGGTCGGCCCGCCCGCCGCCTCGCGGGCGGGCACGGCCCCGGCCGCCACGGCCCGCCGCCGGGAGGTGAACTCGCTCTCCCCGCCCGCCCGTTCCGTTCCCTCGACCCCGGCGGCCGGCGCGCCGACCCCAGCCCGGTCCGGCCCATCGTGCGGACCTTCGGGAACAGGTCGGCCATGCCGTCCGCCCGTCGTGCGGCACCGCGCTGCCGAGGCCGCCGAAGGCGGACGCCCCGAGCTCACACCGCCGTCAGCCTGGCCGGCCAGCGCTCGAACCACCGCTCACCGGCCTCCAGTTGCGCGGCCAGCGACAGCAACAGGGGCTCGCTGTTCGCGGGGCCGAGCAACTGTGCGCCGACCGGCAGCCCGTCCGCGGTGAACCCGGCCGGGACGTTCACCCCGGGCCAGCCCAGCACGTTCCACGGCCAGGCGTACGGGCACGCGAGGATCACCGCGCGGTCGGTGGCGAAGCCGCCGAGCCCGGTCAGGGCGCCGACGCGTGGCGGGGGCGCGGCCGTGGTCGGGGCGAGGATCACGTCGTACGAGGTGAGGAAGCGTCCGACACGGCGCCGCAGTACGGCCTCCGCGCGCCGCGCCGCGCGCAGCGGTGGCCCGCCCAGGAGCCGGCCCAGCCGGGCGGCGCCCAGGGTGCGCGGGTCGAGCAGTTGGGGGTGGGGCGCCTCGGCGACGCGTTCCGCGATGCCGGCGGTGGCCCTCGGGACGAAGGTGAGCCCGATGGGTCCGTACGGCGGGTCGGCCTCCTCGACGAAGTGCCCCGCCCCGGCCAGTCTCTCGGCGAGTTCGACGACCCGGGCCCGCACCTCGGGATCGGGCCGGGCCGGCAGTGCGGTGAACGGCGGCCTCAGGGCGAGCGCGATGCGCAGCCGGCCCGGGTCACGGCCGACGGCGGCCGAGGCGTCCACGGCGGGCGGTCGGTGCGGGTCGCGCGCGTGGTTGCCAGCGGCCGCGTCCAGCAGCAGGGCCGCGTCGGCGACGGTGCGGGCGAGCGTCCCGTTGACGGTGATTCCCTGGAACGACTCGCCGCGCGGCCAGGTCGACACCCGGCCACGCTGCGGCTTGACGCCGACCAGATGGGTCCAGGCGGCCGGGATGCGCACCGAACCGGCGCCGTCCGAGCCGAGCGCGGCCGGGACCAGTCCGGCCGCCACCGCGGCGGCCGATCCGCCGGAGGAGCCGCCCGGGGTGTGGCCGAGGTGCCAGGGGTTGCGGGTGGCGCCGAAGGCGCTCCCCTCGGTGACCGGCCACTGCCCGAACTCGCAGGTGTTGGTCTTGCCGACGATCACCGCGCCGGCGGCCCGCAGCCGCCGCACCGCCTCCCCGTCCTCGGCCACGGGCGCGTGGGGGCCGGCGCACCCGAACGCGGTCGGTTCGCCCGCGACGTCCATGTCGTCCTTGACGGCGACCGGCACCCCGAGCAGCGGACGGCGTACCCCGCGGGCCAACTCCCGGTCCGCCGCGTCGGCTTCGGCGAGCGCGGCCTCGGCCCGCACGACGCGGAAGGCGTTCAGGGTGCCCTGGGTTGCCTCGATGCGGGTCAGGGCCTGCTCGACGAGCGTCCGGGCGGACACCTCGCCCTCGGCGAGTGCGCGGGCCGTCTCCGCGAGGCCTGCGGCGCGATCGGGCGTCATACGGTACCTCCGGGACGTCGTCGTCTACCGAACGGTAACCTCCGGCGCTCCGTCGGCGGAACATCTCCGCCCGCGTGCCGGGATCCGAAAGGCCGTCACCTGCGCCCCGCCGGCCCCGCGGCGGCCTGCCCGAACCATTGACGTGCCTGCCTGGCCCCTCTACGTTCTGACCGGCTTTCCGAACCATGTTCGGAATGTCGAACCCTGAGTCGTAGGGAGAGCCGCACATGACCACCCGACCCCCCACACCGTCCCGCCGCACCCTGCTGCGCGGCCTCACCACCGCCCCCGCGGCGGCGTTCGCGCTCGGCGCGGCGCCCGGTCTCCTCGGCACCGCCCGCGCCGCCGCCCCCGCCGCCGGCACTGCCAGCCGCTACACCATCGTGCCGTTCCGCAACAGCGACGACGGCACGGTCGACGTCTACGAGTCCGACGACGCCACCGACTTCCGACTGCTGCGGTCCGCCGCCTACACGCCGTCCACCGGCCGCATCCGCGACGCCGCCGTCCTCCGTCACTCCGACGGCTACTACTACCTCACCTACACCACCCACACCTGGCAGGACGTCAGCACGACGATCGGCTTCGCCCGCAGCGCCGACCGGCTGAACTGGACGCATCTGCAGGACTACCCGGTCCCGATCGCCGGCCTCTCCCGCGCCTGGGCCCCGGAGTGGTTCGTGGACGGCGACGGCGGCGTCAACGTCATCGTGTCCTGCTCACGCACCAGCGACGAATGGATCTTCACCCCCTACCTGCTGAGGGCCACCGACTCCACGCTGACCGAATGGAGTCCGCCGGTCGCCCTGTCCGGCCTCGGCGCCAACCACATCGACACCTTCCTGGTGCGCATCGGCTCGACCTACCACGCGTTCACCAAGAACGAGACGACGAAGTACATCGAGTACGCCACCGCCTCCCGCCCCACCGGCCCCTACACGATCTCCCGGACCGGAAACTGGGCGGGCTGGGGCAGCTACCGCGAGGGTCCCGCGCTGATCCAGCTCGACAACGGCGGCCGGCGCCTCTTCTTCGACGGCTACGGCGACGGAAAGTACTACTACAGCGACAGCTACGACACCTTCGCCACCTGGAGCACTCCCCGGGCTCTGCCCGGCATCTCCGGAAGCGCCCGCCACTTCACGGTCCTCAAGGAGACCGTCTCCGGCGGTCCGGACCCGGCCCGGAACACCCCCCGCTCCTTCCGGTCCGCCAACTACCCCACCCGCTTCTGGCAGGAGCGCTCAGGACTGCTCGACCTGCCGGTGGTGACCGCCTCCAGCACCACCGCCGAGAGGCAGGCCGCCACCTTCACCGTGGTCGCGGGGCTGGCCGACCCGAGCGGACACTCGTTCCGCGACGCAGCCGGCAACTACCTGCGCCACTACGGCTTCCGGGCCCGCTTCGACGCGAACGACGGCACCCCGACCTTCGCCCGGGACGCCACCTTCACCGCCCGCACCGGCACCACGAGCGGCGCGGTCCGCTTCGAGTCCCACAACTACCCCGGCCACTACCTGCGGCACTACGACTACGAACTGCGCGTCGACCCGACGGACGCGACGTCCCTCTTCCGGCAGGACAGTTCGTTCCTGCCGGTGACCGCCTGGGCCTGACGAGAAAGCCGAGAATGTCCGAGACGAACACCACCTTCCACAACCCCGTGATCCCCGGATTCCACCCCGATCCGAGCGTCTGCCGGGTCGGCGAGGACTACTACCTCGCGTGCTCCAGCTTCGAGTACTTCCCCGGCGTGCCCCTCTTCCACAGCCGGGACCTGGTGCACTGGACCCGGATCGGCAACGTGCTGGACCGGCCGGACCAACTGCGGCTGCCCCTGGACTCGCCGTCCTCCGGCGGGATCTACGCGCCCACGCTGCGCCACCACGACGGACGCTTCTGGCTGATCGTCACCAACGTCAGCGGCGACGGCAACCTGCTGTTCACCACCACCGATCCGGCCGGCCCCTGGTCCGGTCCCATCCGGCTGCCCGACGTGCACGGCATCGACCCGGACCTCGCCTGGGACGAGGACGACACCTGCTGGTGCACCACCGCGGGCGTCGCGCAGGTACCCATCGACCCGCACACCGGGCGGACGCTCGGCCCCCAGCGCCGCATCTGGTCCGGCACCCCCGGCGCCAAGGCCCCCGAGGCGCCGCACCTCTACCGGATCGGTGAGTACTGGTACCTCCTCATCGCCGAGGGCGGCACCGAACGCTGCCACAGCGTCTCCGTCGCCCGCTCCCGCACCCCCGACGGCCCCTTCGAACCCTGCCCGGCCAACCCGGTGCTGACCCACCGGGGCACCGAACACCCCATCCAGAACACCGGCCACGCCGACCTCGTGCAGGGGCCCGACGGCTCCTGGTGGATGGTGCTGCTCGGAGTGCGGCCCGGCGGCGGCTCGCCCGGCTGGCACGTGCTCGGCCGGGAGACCTTCCTGGTGCCGGTCGACTGGGTCGACGGCTGGCCCGTCGCCGGCGCACTGTCGCCGGAGGCGCCCGCCCCGCCCTGGCCGCTCCGCCCCGGCCCGGCCGTGCCGGTGCGCGACGACTTCGACGAGAACGAACTGGCCGCACACTGGGTCTCGGTGCGCCACCGGCCGCCGGAGGACTGCACCACGAAGGAACGGCCCGGCCGGCTGACCCTGCGGGCCCGCGGCGGCTCCCTCGACGAGCCGGACGTCACCTTCGTCGGCCGGCGCCAGCAGCACCCGGCCTGCCGGGTGCGCGCCCACCTCGACCCCTCGCGGGGGGAGGGCGGACTGGCCGTCCGGCTCGACGAGAGCCACCACTACACCGTCGAGGCGGCGCCCGGCCAGGTCCGGGTACGGGCCCGCATCGGCCCGCTCACCGGCGTGGTGGCGTCCCGGGAGGCACCCGCCGGACCCGTGGTCCTGCGCATCGAGGTCACCCCCGTCGACGCCGGGTACGACGCACGCAGCGGTCCCGACACCGTGTCCCTGGGCTTCGAGAACCCGGAGGGCGGCTTCGTCGAACTGGCCTCGCTCGACGGCCGCTATCTGTCCACGGAGGTGGCGGGCGGCTTCACCGGCCGGGTCATCGGCCTGTTCGCCTCGGCCGGCTCCGTGGACATCGACTGGTACGACTACGAGCCGCTCGGATCCTGACGACGCCCAAGGTCAGCGCCGGTACAGGCCGACGACGGTGCCGCTGGCCAGCTGCTGCCGGTCCAGCACCGCGTGCGCCTCGTCGGCGCCGACCCGCTCCGGCAGGGACACCGGCGCGGGAAGGGCGTAGAGGCGGAAGAAGTAGCGGTGGGCCCGGTCGCCGACGGGGGGCCGCGGGCCGCCCCAGCCGGCTTCCCCGAAGCCGTTTCGGTGCGGCTCGGCGCCCGGCGGCGCCTCACCCGCGTCCAGCCCCTCGGTGCGCGGGTCGATGCCGGTGACCAGCCAGTGCACGAACGTCCCCGACGGCGCGTCCGGGTCCTCGCACAGCAGGGCCAGCTCGGCCGCCTCCTCCGGGACACCCGACCAGGTCAGCGGAGGGGAGACGTTCTCCTCGTCCTTCGCGTGGCGGCTCGGGATCATGCTGTGATCGCTGAAAGCCGCGCTCTTGAGTTCGATACCGGACATGGAGCCGGAGTACCCCTCGCGACAGCGGCCATACGCCCCCGCCGGGAGCCGCCGACCCGGCCGATCCGGTGCCCGGCCGGGTCGGCTAGCGGCGTCGCCGCCCGCGCGCGAAGGTGGTGGCATGGTCGGAGAGTCGGGTGACGAACGCGCCGAGCGGCGGCAGGGCGACAACGGGCACCGCACGGTCCCGCACACCGCCGACGTGCGGATCGAGGCCTGGGGCGCCAGTCGCGAGCAGTGCCTCGTGGAGGCGGTGCTGGGCCTCGTCGAGTGCTTCGCGGACGTCTCGCGCGCCCACCCGACGGCCGTGGAACGGGTGCACCTCTCCGACGACGACGGCGACGACCTGCTGGCCGCCCTGCTCGACGAGGTGATCCTGGAGCTGGAGGTGCGTGGCCGGGTACCCGTGGACGTGGTCGTGGAGCCGGCCGGCGAGGCACTTGAGGCACGGCTCGCGGTCGCGGAACTGTCCGACGTGGAGATCGTCGGCGCTGCGCCGAAGGGCGTGTCGTGGCACGGGCTGCACATCGGCGTCGACCCCTACGGCTGGTCCTGCGCGGTGACGGTCGACGTGTGACCGCCGCCCGCTGCCGCGCGGCGGGCCGACCGCGCAGCGGGACCCGCGGCCCGGGGCGGAAGGGCCTTCGGAGGTCAGCCCTTGACGACTCCCAGCGGCACGAGCCGCGCCACCGTCCGGCACAGCCCCGCGCCCTCACTCGCGCTGACCACCGCGTCGACGTCCTTGTACGCCTCCGGGGTCTCCTCGGCCAGGCCCCGCCAGGAGCGGGCGGCCACCGCGATGCCGGAGCGCGCCAGCCGGGCCCGCAGCTCCTCGCCGGTGACCGAGCGGGCGGCCTCGTGGCGGCTCATCGTGCGGCCCGCCCCATGGCAGGTGGAGGCGAACGCGTGCCCGCCCGTCACCCCCGCCAGCACGTACGAGGCGGTGCCCATGGTGCCGGGGATCAACACCGGCTGGCCCGCCGCCCGCAGGTCCTCGGGCAGCTCCGGATGGCCGGGCGGGAACGCCCGGGTGGCACCCTTGCGGTGCACGCACAGGCGGCGCGGCACACCGTCCACGGTGTGCGTCTCCAGCTTGGCGAGGTTGTGCGAGACGTCGTACACCAGGGACAGCCGGATGCCCGCGACCCGGCGGAACACCGCGCGCGCCGCGTCGGACAGCACCTGGCGGTTGGCGCGGCCGTAGTTGGCGGCCGCGGCCATCGCCCCCAGATAGCGCCGCCCCTCGGGCGAGTCGACGGGCGCGCAGGCCAGCTGCCGGTCCGGTACCGAGATGCCGTAGCGGGTCATGGCGCGGTCCATCATCCGGACGTGGTCGGTGCAGATCTGGTGGCCGAGCCCGCGCGAACCACAGTGGATCATCACGCACACCTGGCCCTCCGCGAGACCGAAGGCGTCCGCCGCGGCCCGGTCGTACACCTCGGCCACCCGTTGCAGCTCCAGGAAGTGGTTCCCGGACCCCAGACTGCCGACCTGGCCCAGGCCGCGGTCGCGGGCCCGCTGGTGCACCTGTCCCACATCGGCGTCGGCCACCGCCCCGCCGTCCTCGCAGCGCACCAGGTCACGCTCCTCCCCGCGGCCCTGCTCCACCGCGTACCGGGAACCGTCCTCCAGGAGCAGCTCCAGCTGCCCCGGCCCGGTCAGCGGCCACACCCCGCCGGGGCCCGCGCCACGCGGAACGGCCCGGTCCAGGCCGGCCATCACCCCCGGCAGGGCCCGCCGGAACCCGCCGGTGTCGCAGTCGGCGGCCAGCAGCCGCACCCCGCACGAGATGTCGAAGCCGACCCCGCCGGGGGAGACCACCCCGCCGTCGTCCACGGCGGTCGCCGCCACGCCGCCGATGGGGAAGCCATAGCCCCAGTGGATGTCCGGCATGGCGTACGAGGCGCCCACGATGCCGGGCAGGGTGGCCACGTTCACCACCTGCCCCAGGGAATGCTCCGCGTCGCGCAGCAGGTCCGCGGAGGCGAACACCACGCCCGGCACCCGCATCGCGCCGCGCCGTTCGATCCGGAAGCGGTACGGCCGTTCCTCGACCAGGTCCCTCATCGCCGCCCCTTGTTGCAGAAACCGCCGCAGCCGGGTCTCCGGCCACGCGTCGACCACGTCGGCCCGGGTGAGCCGGCCGCGCTGGGCGGTGCCCACGCCGTACCGCGTGTCGGCCAGGTGGAGCGTGGCGTGGGCGTCGCTGTCGACGGCGAACCGCACTCCGCGGCGCCGAGCCCGCACCATGTACTCGTCACGCAGGTCCAGCCGGTCCGGGTGGGCGTTGATCTCCAGCGCGGTGCCCCTGCGCGCGCACGCGGCGGACACCTCGTCGAGGTCGGCGTCGATGCCCGGCCGCCTGTCGATGATCCGTGCGGTGGGATGTCCGATGACGTAGGCGAAAGCGCGGCCACCCCGTCGTTGGACCGAGCCACACCCTCAGAGTACGACCGGACGGGGAGGGGTACCCGGCCGGTCGCGGACCGCTAGTTCAGGAGATGACTCGGATGCTGATCCTCGGACTGCTCATAGTGCTGGGCACGGGCGCCTTCGTCGGTCTGGCGATCGCCGGCAACCTCTCCGGCGGGCCGGACTACACGGTGTCCGTCCTCGGCAACGACATCGCGACCATGAACGGTCTCGCCCTGTTCTGCTCGGGGCTGGCCCTCGCGCTGATCTTCTGCCTCGGGCTGGTCCTGATGACCGGCACCGCGGCCCGCCGCCACCGCCGCCACCGGGGCACCGGTTTCCGTCGGCACCGCATGTTCGGCGGCAAGGCGGGGCCGGAGGCCAGGGCCTGAGCCGCCGGGCTCAGCGCTCGGTGTAGATGAAGCCGATCTTGTCGATCTCGTCGCCGGCGCGCCCGTGGAACCCGGCGATCTGCCGGCCCGCGGGCGCGGTGCGGGTGACGCAGTCGGAGGTCGTCGTGCCGCCGACCAGGACGCGGCCGAGGCTGGTGGTGAACCGGACGGAGAAGATGCGTGTGCGGCCGTCCTTCCGGCCTCGGCAGACCTGTGCGGTCGTCAGGTACTCGTCCGGGCCGAGGGTGAGGGAGTCGGCGGTGCCGCCGGTGCCGCCGTGGGTCAGCGTGCTGCCGTCGGAGAGGGTGACGCCCAGCGCGTCGACCCGGGAACCGGCGCGCAGCGTGACGGTGGTGGTGCGGGCACCGGCGGGCACCCGGCCGATGTCGGTGAAGTGGTCTCCGTGCGGGCCGCCGAACGGATCGCTGAGCTGGAAGGCGGGGTTGCGGGCCCAGGCGAAGCCGACGGCGAGCGGGTCGTGGTCGGAGAGCATCAGCCCGCCGTCGGTGAGAAAGGCGGCGTGCTCGTTGGCGTACGAGGTGGCCGTCAGCGAGACCAGTTCGCTGCCCCGGTAGAGGATCTTGTCGACCACCTCGCAGGTGTCGGGCACGGTCGGACCGGTCTGGTCGCAGAGCAGCGGGTCGCTGCCCTTGGCGGGCGGGGTGCCGCCGCGGACCAGCTGGACCCAGGCGTCGGTGAGACCGTTGGCGGCGGCGAACTCGGCGATCGTGTCGCCCGCGCGCGTGTAGCGGGTGTTGGTGTCGCCCATGACCACGACGGCGTTGCCCGCCGACTGGGCCCGGATGAACTCGGTGAGCTGGCCGAGGTTGTCGGCGCGCGCCTTGAGGTCGTCGGCGTTGCTCCCGGCGTTGGTGTGGACGTTGTAGAAGTCCACGTAGACGCCCTCGGCGAGGCGTTCGCGCAGGAAAGTGAACCCCTTGGGGGTGAGGCAGTCCCCGGAGCCGAAGGTGCAGGTCCGCCACCGCACCCGCTCGAAGTCGTCCCCGTCGTAAGGCAGCCGGGACAGCGTGTTGAGGCCGCTGCCGATGCCGGCACCGCCGCTGGTGGGGGTGCGGTAGGGGTGCGTGGTGTCGGTGGCGTACAGGCGCGCGTGGTAGTTGAAGTCCTCCTGTACGTGGACGATGTCGTACGGCGCGACGCGTCGGCCGATCTCCTCGGTGGCGGGCTCCCGCGGGGTCGGGGCGCTGGAGATGGCCTCGGGCAGGCCCGCGACGTTGTAGCTGAGCACGCTGAAGGTGCCGGAGCCGGCGGAGACGTCGGCGGGGGCGGCGGCGGACGCAGTGGGGGCGGCGGCGGTGAGTCCGCCCAGCGTGGCGGCTGCGGCCGCCAGACAGGCGATGAGTCTGCGCATGCGGTTCTCCTGTGGAGTTGGTGCGGGCATGTCAGAAGTTACCGTCGGTCACAGTGGTGTGGTAAGGGCTTTCGGTCATTCGGGGTCATGAGTTGGCCGGCCGTACACCGGCCGTTCGATGTGGCCGAGGCCACCCCGTTCCCGTGGTCACGGCCATGTCCGCCGGGCCCGGGGCGGGCTACCGTTTCCCGGAACACCCGTTCATCTGTTCACCGCAAGATTTCGGACGGCCCGGCAGTGCTCGCAGATCTCTCCCCGCTCATCGCGGCGACCGCCCAGTGGCTCATGCGCGCCTACCCGCCCTGCGGGGGCGCGATGGCGGCCGCCCTGTGCGAGGTCCAGGCGCGCCAGGCCGTGACCGTCGCCGCCTGGCTGCGCTACCCCACCCCGACCGACGCCGCCCTGGTCGGCATGGCCGGCCCCGGCGGCTCGGCGCGGCTGGACTGGATCTCCGGCGGTGACCAGGGGAGCGCGGACCCGGACGCGGACGAGGCCGCCTGGCGGACCTGGGTGGACGAGGTCGTCGCCAGCTGGGCCGCCTGTCTCCTGGCCGACCCCGCGCTCGCCCGGGAGGCCGTCCTCGCGGTCGGCGACAGCAGCCACACACCGGGGATACCGGTCGAGTTCCGCCGCCTGGTCGACCCCGACGAGCGCGACCGCCAGGCCGCGGCCCTCCTGCGCCACCCCGACCTCGTCGCCCCCGTCTGCGACCTCCACCGGTCCCAGCTGAGCGACCGGCTCGCACCGGGGCAGACGCTCATCGCCTGACGGGGGCGCGCATTGCCCCGCCGAGGCGGGGCACGCCGACGCAAGGGTGCGCCGACGCGGGGCGCCTGACCGCGGGGCTTCCTGCTGGCCGGAGCGCCCTGATTCGGGGCGGCGGGTTCGGCTGGTTCGGCTTGCCTTCGGCCCTTCCCGACCGTTGTGTCGCCGGGTCGGACCGCCCCCCGTCGCCGCCCCGCGCGCGGCTGCCGTTCCCGGGCCCGTCCGCCCGCGGCCTCGCGCCCTGCCGTACTGCCCGCACCGACCGGCCCGGTCCCGTCTGCGCCGGCCGGTGCGGGCTGCGCACCACGTCGACTCAGGAGGGGGCCGGCCTGCCGGGCTCGGCCGCGGGGGCCCGCACCCGGCAGGCCGGCGGCGGCTCAGGCCACCACGCGCAAGGTGTCCCGGGAGGCGAGGTCACCGTCCAGGTGGGGGAAGGGCACCGGGGCGCGGAGGCGGCGGGTGCGTACGGTCAGGCCGGTGGCGATCGTGCCCGCGACGATCAGGCCGCCGGCCACCAGAGCCCCGCGTGCGCCGGCCAGCTCCACCAGCAGACCCAGCGCCGGCGGACCGCCCAGGCGCCAGACGGTGCCGATGCCGTTCCACACGCCCAGCACCCGGCCCCGCAGACGAGCGGGCGGGTCGGTCTGCAGCACGGCGGTCCCCGCGGTGTCGGAGACCGACTCCACGACGGCCATCGGCAGCACCAGCACCATCAGTACCGCGAGGGAGGGCGACAGCCCCGCGGCACCTGCAGCAGCCCGCCCACCGCCGCCAGGACACCGACCAGCCGCACCGAGGGCCGGCGCAGACGGGCGCCGAGCAGCGCGCCCACGATGCCGCCGACCGCGAGCACCGTGGAGACCGTCCCGAAGGACCCGGCACCGCGGCCAGCGGGCCGGTGACCAGCACGGCCAGGGTCAGCCCGTAGTTGCGCCCGAAGACGGCGCTCACGCCGGTGACGGCGGCGAGCGCGACCAGTCGCGGGCGCCGGGCGAAGAACGCCAGCCCCTCGCGCAGGGACATGTCCTGGCCGTCGGTCCCCCGGTCCTCCCGGGGGACCGACGGACGGGCGAGCTCCGCGCCCGGCGCCGGCCGCAGGAACGGGATGACCGCCGCCACGAACAGGAACGACAGCCCGTTGGCCGTGTACGCGGACGCCGTCCCGAGGAAACCGACCGTCACGCCCGCCAGTGCGGCGCCGACCAGCCGGCCCGCGTTGTGCACCAGCGCGCCGACGCCGATGGCGGAGGGCACGTCCTCCACCGGGACCAGGTCGTTGCCGAGCAGCGCGCACGCCGGACCGTCGACCGTGGCGATCACACCGGTCACGGCGGCCAGCACCAGCAGGGACGTCATGTCCAGCCGGTCCAGCGCGACCAGTACGGCGGTGGCGAAGGCGACGGCGCCCAGCAGGGCCTGGCTGACGCCCGCGGTCAGCTTCCGCGGCCAGCGGTCCACGGCGGCGCCGCCCAGCAGGCTCATGAAGAGTGCCGGCGCGGCCTGCACGGAGACCGACAGGCCGGTCGCCGCGGCCGAGCCGGTGATCTGGAGCACCAGCAGGTTCTGCACCGTGAGCTGCATCCAGGTACCGGCATTCGACACGAAGTTCGCGACGGACCACCAGCGCATGCTGCGGTGACGCAGGGACCGCCACGGTGAACGGGAGCCCTTCGCGGGGTTGAGCCCGGCCGCGGGCAGTGGCCCGGAGGGAACGGAGTCGGAGGCCGGGTCGCCGGAGTCGGCGGCGGCGGGAACAGGGTGAGAGGCAGAAGGCACGGCGCGGTCCCCGACGCCCGTACGAGGGCGCCGTAGCTGGGGAGCGGGGAAGACGGAAACCCCGAGTCATGTCCACCCGGGCGTGCCACCTGCCCGCCCGTGCCCCAAATTCCCCTGGCCACAACCGTTTTGGCGGCCGAGTGCGGTCCCTCACAGCGCCGGGCGTCAGAGCAGGGCGGCCGGGCACGCCACAGGGCCCGCCGCCGACGGGATGCTGTGGGGCAGTTCGCACCAGCATCCGCGACGGCGACGGGCCCCGTGTGGTGCCCGGACGGACGGCTGAGCCGTCAGGCCTTCTTGCCGCGCCCCGAGAGAGCGTCGCGCATCCGGTCCACCAGCCCGGCCCCCGGCGCCATCATCTTGTTGGCGGGCGGGGTGTCCGGAGCCGACGGATGCGGCCGGGTCGGAGCCATCTTCTTCGCCTTGCGCACCTTGTCACCCAGCGTGTCGAGCGCATCGGGGGAACAGGCCGCCTGCAGTTTCGGGAAGAGGTTCTCCTCCTCGTCGACCACATGGGAGCGGATCTCGGTCATCAGCATCCCGATGAGCCGGTCGAACTCGGGGTCCCCCGCGTCGCAGCCCTCCAGATCCTTCATGATCTGCTCGGCCCTGGAGTGGTCCTCGATCTCCCTGTCGGCGATGGCGTCCCCGTCCGCCACATGCTCCCGCACGGCCGGGTACAGGTACTCCTCCTCCGCCACGGAATGCCGCACCAGCTCCATCGTGGCCTGGTCGGCCGCCACCTTTCGGTTCTTGTCACCGGTCGGCAGCGCCTCGATGCGGCCGAAGATCTCCTCGACCTCCCGGTGATCGGTCACCAGTTCGTCGATGACGTTCCCGCCATGTCCCATGTCCTTCACCTCCAGACTGGCAGCGCCGGCCCGGACGGGCCCGCCGGCACACGGGTAACCCGTGCGCCGCCCGCCACACACCGTGCACCGCTCACCGCGCCGCCACCCCTCCCGCATCGGGCTGCCGTGGCTCACGGGGCGCGGGGTACGCGGCCCCATTATGTTCTTCGCGGTCCTGCAGAAGGACCGCTGGCCTCCGGGCCCGGCATGACCGTTGCCCCCTGTCGAGGGCGTGACCTAGGGGGTGGTGTCGCCGGGCCCGAGGGGTGCCGTCGGAGACGCTGAGAGCACACACCACGGCCACGGGCTGACTCCGGCCGGACGCTCCCCAAGGCCCCGCGCATGGCGGCCCGGGTCATGGACGACGTCTTCGACGCGCTCGACGAACAGACCGTCGTCGTTCCCGGCATCGGCACCCTCGACGTGGTCATCCCGTCCCTGGTCCGCTCGCTCGCCGCCGTCCACGAACAACGCCGGGCCCTGGAAGCCCAGTTCGACGAGTTGCTGGAGGCCCACCCTCTTTCCCAGGTCCTGACGTCACTGCCCGGCGTCGGCGTCAGGACCGCCGCAGTCCTGCCGGTCACCGTCGGCGACGGCACCAGCTTCCCCACCGCCGCCCACCTCGCCTCCTACGTCGGCCTTGCCTCCGCCACCAAGCAGTCGGGCACCTCGATCCGGGAGGGATCGAGTCGCATCCGGATCAGAGTGATCGTGTGCATGGCCCGGTTGAGCTGCCGGTCGCCGCTGCGGTTGAGACGGTGCCGGTTGGTCAGCCCGGACGATGCAGGGATCAGCGAAACCGGCGAAGGAGGCGGAGGCGGCTTCTGGGCGGAATCATCCCTGGTGAGACCAGCTGACCAGGATCTGGGCGGCGGTGACGGTCCGACTCCGAGTAAGCCGAGGAACTCGAGAGCGTGTTGCCGCACCAGGGTGAGGATCTCGTTCTCACGTTCTCGGCCCTGGCCTGCAGATCCTGGATGCGCTGGGCCGTGGACCGCATGGCTTGCACCGTCATCCGGTGCTCGATGCCCTGGGCCGGGCGGTCGGCGGAACTGAGACCGTACAGACCCCGACGTCACCTTCGTGCCCCACGCACCTCGATGATCCCGGGGGAATTGCAGAGCGGATCGAGGCTCACCTGCGCTGGTTGCCTTGCAGGGGAGAGCTGAGCATACGAGAATGATTGTTCATGTAAGTGGCCCAGTCAACGCCTACGAATTTAACGCTGTAGGAGACCGACGCCTGTGGAAACGTACTCTTGAGCCAGGATTGACACCCTGCGTAGGTGCACGGTTCGAATTCGGAGTAAATTTCGAAGACGTCCTCGGCCCTTACGTCAGGATACTGCTGCCGCGCCTGGTTCCATGCCATTTTTTCGGCATGCACACGAGTTTCCGGGTCGCTGAACGCGGCCACGAATTTCACACTGCGGCCTGGCCCGGAACCGACCCAGAATCGGAAGACGGCAACGTTCCTCTCAGTGTGTTTACGCTCCGGATCATTCTTAAGTCGAAAAATGTATGCAAGGCGACTTCCTGCCGTGGTGCGGTATTGCACCTGTCCTGGGGGTGCGACCGAAGGAGCAGGCATCTCCGCCGCAGCAGCAGGGGCTGAGGCGGCAGCAGTCTCGGACGCAGAGGTGATTCCCCGACGCTTTGTGGCCGGTTCCGCGGTCGTCTCTCCCAAGGGCTCTCCAACCGGCGGTCCCTCGAACCGTGGCCTTTTCTTGCTGCCGTTGAGGCCGTTGGGGTCGGTGAGCAGGACGGGGTTGTTGCCGGCGTAGGAGTAGAGGGACAGGTTGGACGGTTCGTAGACACCGTTGTCGGGGGTGCCGTCGGGGTATGTGGCGATAGCGGGGTCGGGGTTTTGCCAGACCTGGGTTCTCGGGTCGTAGTAGCGGGCGCCGTAGTAGTAGAGGCCGGTTTCGGGGTCGAGTTCCTTGCCGGTGTACTGGTAGGGGATCGGCTGGGCGGGGTGTTCGCTGACCCAGGTTTCGCCGCCGGGGAGGTACTGGAGGTGTTCGGCCAGGCGGCCGCGGCTGTCGGTGACGAATCCGGTGGAGCCGAGGCGGTCGGCGTGGGTGTAGTACTGCCGGTCCTCGACGCGGTGTTCAGGTTCTACCGTCTTGGTGAGGAGCCGATTGTCGCCGATGTAGATGTTCTTGACGGACTGGTTGCCGTCGGTGGCGTAGTACTGGTTGGGGTAGATGTGGAACTGGGCCGCGTCCTTGATGACGCGGTTGCCCTGGTCGTCGTAGTGGTAGCGGGCTGCGTTGGGGGTGCCGCCGGCGTTGTCGCATGACTGGGGGGTCTGCGGCAGCGTGTGGCTTGGGACGTTTTCGTGGGTGCAGGCGAGGCGGTTGTTCTCGTCCCAGATGAGTTGCCGGCGGGGGCCGGGTTGCTGGTCACGGCTGGTCTGGTTGCCGTTGGCGTCGTAGATGAAGGTCTGGTCGCCGATGGTGGCGGGGGCGTGGGGGTGGGTTTTGTCGTAGGTATAGGGGTGGTGGTAGGTGAGTTTCTTGTCTGTGGTGGTGGTGCCGTAGAGCAGGAGTCGGTGGTCCTGGGCTTTGCTGGTGATGTTGCCTGTGGTGTCGTAGCGCAGGTCGAGCCGGTAGGTGTCGGTGTGCGGGGTGCGGGGCTGGTAGGAGCCTTCGGCGTGGGTGAGGCGGTCGAGGTCGTCGTACTGGTAGGTCTCGATGCTGGGGCCGCCCACCTGGGTGCCGACGTCGGGGTCGGTGGGCGGGGTGGTGTCGTTGCGGAGGGAAGTGATGTTGCCGGTCGGGTCGTAGCGGTAGGTGAGGTTCTGGAACTGGTAGCCCTGGGCGAGGCGGGCGGTGAGGTGGGTCAGGCGCCGGTTGGCCGGGTGGTAGGCGTAGGTGGTGCGGGTGCCGTTGCCGGTGTCGAGCAGGACGGGCTGCTCGAACTTGTCGTAGTCCAGGCGGGTCAGGTAGCGGTAGGTGTGCTCGGCTTTGGTGCCGGTGGCCCGGTCGGTGTGGCCGCCGCTGTCGTAGTCGTACGCGACGGTTTCGCCGTCGGGGTAGGTGAGGGCGAGCAGCCGGTTCCAGGTGTCGTAGCGGTAGCGGGTGGTGAAGGCGCGGGTCTTGTGGGCCTGGGTGGTGACGGTGCGGGTTTCCTCGGTGACCTCGCCGAGGGGCCCGTAGGCGCGGGGGAGGGTGCCGGCGCCGTCGGTCTGGGCGGTGACGCGGCCGGCTGCGTTGTGGGGGGCGCCGGGCGGGCCGTAGGTGTAGTGGACGTCGTTGGCGTGGAAGCGCGGGTAGCGGATGTCGGTCAGGCGGTTGTGGTCGTAGTCGTAGTCGATCGCCTGTCCGGCGGCGGCGAGGTTGGCGGTGACCGTGCGGACGGGGTTGCCGGCGAGGTCGTATGCGGTGGTGGTGGGGCCGGTGTCGGGGTTGTCCAGGGTGGTGCGGCGGCCGAGGCGGTCGTAGGCGGCGGTGGTGGTGTTGCCGTGGTCGTCGGTGACGGTGGTGAGCTGGCCGAGGGGGTCGTGGGTGTAGCTGGTCCAGATGACCGGCTGGCCGCCGGTGGGGTTGAAGTCCTCGACTGCGGTAGTGCGTTGGCGGACGTCGGTGTAGGCCCGGCGTGGGTGGCCGTTGGCGTCGGTGGCGGTGGTCTGGAATTGGGTGTGGCCGGCGCGGTCGGGGCCGAAGGCGTAGGCGGTTTCGGTGTGGGTGGTGTCCGGCAGGTCGGTGCGGGTGACCCGGTCGAGGACGTCGTAGGTGAAGGTGGTGGGGGTGACGGTGTCGCGGGTGTCGTTGAAGGTGGTGTTGGCCGGGGACTTGGGTTCGGTGACCGGGTGGTACTGGTGGGTGGGGCGGCCGAGGAAGTCGTAGTCGACGTGGCCCGAGACGGTCATCGCGTCGGCCGGGGGCGTGTCCGGGCCGGTGTGCAGGGCGATGTCCTTCTTGGTCTGGACGGGGCGGCCCAGGCCGTCGGTGAAGGTGATGGTGTCGATGGTGTCGTCGCGGACGGTGTCGTCGGCCTGGCGGTCGATGTTGTGGGTTGCGGCGTAGGGAACGGGCGCGTCGGGGTGGTAGTCGAAGGCGATGGTGACGTGGCCGGTGCCGGTTTCGTAGGGGCCGGTGACGGTGGCGGGGCGGCCGGCGGCGTCGTAGGTGGTGCGGGTGGTCTGGCCGTTGGCGTCGGTGACGGTGTCGGGCAGGCCGAACTTCAGGTCGGTGGTGGCCTCGGAGCGCAGGCCGAAGCTGTCGGTGACGGTGGCGATGTGGGTGTGGACGTCCGGGTCGTAGGTGTAGTCGAGCCGGTAGCGCTGGCCGTGGTGGTTGGGCGGGGCGGTGACGGTGCGCAGGTTGCCGTCGGGGAAGTAGGCGAGGTCGGTGACCGCGTCGGCCCCTTCGGTGAGTTCGGCCCGGATCTGGGTGATGTCGCCGTTGGCACAGTCCACCGTCGCCGACCGCCGGCGCATCAGCGTGTCGTCGCCGCGGACGTCGATCGCTGTCGGGATGCCGGTGATATGCGTCGCCCGGCAGGCGGGGTCGTCCGCCGAGTAGCGCATGCGGGTGTCGACGTCGTCGGCGGAGCCGATGTCGCCGGCGTCGAACATCCGGATGGGGTTGCCCAGTTCGTCATACTTCGTGGTGGTGTAGGTGGCCTTGGCCGGGGTGAGGCGGCCTTCGTGGAAGCGGTTGTCGGTGCGTACCGGCTGCGGGAAGATCGTCGCGGTGGTGTCGGCGGGGTCGGCGTCGGTGCCGGGTGCGTCGATGTCGCGTAGTTCGTAGGTGTATTGGGTTTCCAGGTAGGGGCGGTCGTCGGCGTCGACGGTGCGTTCGCGTACCGGCAGGCCTCGGGTGTAGTGGCCGTCGGTGCGGTATTCGCGGATGACGCTGCGGTAGACCGCGTCGTGGTCGCCGGGGTTGGGGTGCTGCTCGACGATGCGCCCGTATCCGTCGAACTCGCGCTCCAGGCGGTCGAAGACGCCGTCGTGGTAGATGTAGGTGGTCAGTTGCACGTCCTGGCCGTCGCCGGGGTGTCCGTCGTCGACGGCCACGCGGGACAGGTTCCAGCGCGAGTGCGGCTGGCGGTAGGTGTTGCCGTCCCGGGTGTAGCCGAAGTCGAGGCGTCCGCCCAGCGGGCGGTGGACGCTGTGCAGCAGGTTGGTGCGGCCGGTGGTGTTCAGACGGGCGGTGAGCTGGTCGTCGCTGGTGGACTCCAGCTGGTCGACGTTGCCGTCGCCGTCGATGTCGGCGAGCATCTGCCGGGTGCGGCCGACGCCGGTGGAGGCGTTCGCGCCCGGGTTGATGATGACGCACAGCCCCGGCAGGGGGCAGATGGGGATGGTGGCGTAGGCGCCGCCGCCGAGCTGGGCGTTCTGGTCGCGGTTGATCCGCGGCAGACTGCCGTGGAACGGTACCGGAGCCTGGAATCCGTTGCCGGTGTTGACCGCGACCTTCAGGGGCGCGTCGTCATCGCCTGCGAAGAGGCGGTCGGGCAGGCCGTCGCCGGTGACGTCCTGGAGGGTGGCGGCGGCCGAGGCGCTGTTCTGCGCGTAGGAGGCGCCGCCGGCGAAGCCGTAGAAGTCCGTCTGAAAGCCGATGTTGGCGCCCCAGCTGGTGCCCTCGCCGGCGTTGAGAGCGGCCGGGTTGCGCCACAGTTCCCTGGCGCCGAACCGGTAGCCGAGGTTGAGGGCGACGTTGCCGTCGCGGTAAACCTGGTCGGGCAGGCCGTCGCCGTTGACGTCGAGCAGATCGTAGCTGGCGTCGGAGGTGCTGCCGCCGAGGTCGCCGCCCACACCCAGCGGGGGCAGCTCGTTGCCGGACTCGGCGGTGTTGGCAGTCCGGCGGCCGGTCGGCGCGGCATCGCCGCGGCCCGTGCTCAGGGTACGCGCGGCGCTGCCGGCGCTGACGTTGCCGGTGACGTTCCAGTTGGTGCGTGCCGCGGGCTCGGGCAGGGACCCTCGCGTGCTGCCCAGGCCTCCGCCGGGGTCGGAGAACTGGATGCCGAAGGGCGAGACGACGTCGGGGAACTGATCGCCGTTCATGTCCTGGAAGTCGATCAGACCGGCACTGCCGCCGGTGGCGACGCTCCCGCCGAGGGAACCGCCCCCGCCGACGGAACCGGTCAGCGACAGCTGGTTGCTGTAGGCGAGCCGGGGCACCGCCGTCCCCGCGGTCCACCGGCTGGGGTCGGGCACGCTGACCGAGCCCGCGCCCAGGCGGGAACTGCTCGCGCCACCGGGCGAGACCCACGAGTCCTCGCCGCTGCCCCACCGCCGGTGCCGCGGGTCGGGGGCGAAGGGGATGACCTTCGGCGGATCGACGCGCGGGTCCGCCTGGAAGGCGTCCTTCTCCGCCTGCGGGTCGACGGACCGGGGGAGCTGGTCACGATAGGAGTCGTCGATGACCAGGTCGCCCTGTTCGATCGGCCTGCCCGCACGGTTCTCGTTGCCGTTGTAGCCGACCGCCGCCCAACCCCGGTACCGCTGGGGGAACGCGCCCTCCTCCAGCGCGCTGTGCAAGGCGCTGACAACGGGAACCGTGACGGCGTCCTCCCCGCTGCCGGTGGTGACCGTCACCGACGGGCGGGCCAGCTTGTAGGACAACTGTGTGCTGGGTGTGCTGAAGTCGAAGAAGAGGTCGTCTCCCGCCCGTGCCTGCACGCTGAACGGCTCCGGCACCGGCTCCTGGAGTTCCCCGCCGCGCACCGTGAAGAACCGCTTGGCGATCAGCTCCCCGCGGCGTTTGACCGTGAACGCGATCCGCGCGTCCGGCGCGCCGGGGAGCAAGGTGAGATCGGGGGACACGGTCACCGGCCCGTCGGCGGCGACGTGATGGAAACCCTGAGGCGCGGTGAGCCCGTCCTCGGGATACATGTCCGCGGCATACGGCGGATCGATGGTGACCAGCGGGTCGCCGTCTTCGTCGGTGAGCCGGTCGACGCCCTGGGCGCTGGTGTAGACGGCGCGCGGCTTCCAGGAGATCCGGCCGAGGTCGACGGGGGAGTCGGTGGCGATCCGCCACTGGAGGGTCTGTCCCTTCTCGACGTTGATGTCGAGATCGACGGGCGCCGTGCCCGCGGCCGTCCCGGTCAGGGTGCGCTCCAGCACCGGGCTGCCGTCACGCGTGATCACGACGGTGACGTCGTCGCTGGTGGCGCCGCTCTTGGTGACGTCGCCGCTCAGACGCAGGACCCCGGTGAAGGGGGCCTTCACCTTCGAGGCGCGCCCGCCCAGGACGAAGTCGTGGGATGCCTGGTAGCGGTGGACCGGCAGTCCGTTGACGTCATTGCGGTCGGGCACGTCGAGATAGCTGACGACCGGGTCCCAGGTGACCTCGTCCAGCGCGCCGTCGGAGACGGACTGGACCCGGAAGTACAGGCGGTCCCCGCGGGTGACGGTGATCCGGCCGACTCCCGTGGGGGTGTGCTCGCCGTCGTCCCGGGCTTCGATGCGGTCGGCCCACAGTTCGGTGTCCTCGTGCTGGATCGCGACACGTACTCCGTCGGCGTCCTGTGAGCGGGCGCGGGCGTCGGCGGTCTCGGGGGCGAGCCGGACCGCACCGTCGATGCTGATCGTGCCGGAGAACGGGGCCACCCAGCGGCGGACGGTGTCCAGCAGCGCGTTGGAGTGCGTCAGCCGCTCCCGCTGCTCGGCGAAGTCGGGGAATCCGCTCGTGTCCACGGCCCCGTCGCCGACCGGGACGGGGGTGTCCTCGCTGCGCACGCCGTACACGGGTGTCCCGTCCGTGCCGATCCGGCCGAACAGCACGCTCGATCCGTCGACCAGATCGGGAATCTGGTCGCCGTTGACGTCACTGAAGTACCGGTCGGTCACGGTGAACGTGTTGACGTCATCGAGCTGCGCGGCGACCGCGCCCGGGTAGCCTTCGACACCGACGGTGAACGACGCCGTGTGCTGCCGCATGAAGCCCGGCAGGTCCAGCTTCCTGGCCTCGTCGGCGAAGGCCGCCCGGCCGCCGGGACCGGACAGGTTCTTGCGGTACTTGACCGTGTTCCCGTCCCGGAACACCTTGTCCGGCAGCCCGTCGGCGTCGACGTCCACCAGCGCCAGCAGACCGTTGTCCTGGGCGTAGCCGAAGCCCAGCTTCTCGCCGACGGAACCGGACTTGGTGGGCTCGGCGCCGATACCGACGTACAGGTGGCCGCCACCGCCGTCGCTGGTACTGGCACCGAGGGCGCTGACCCGGCCGACGTGGTCCGGAGGCCGATCGAGGCCGCCCTGGCGCAGGTTGTCCGACGGCGATGTCCACGGCACCTGCCTGAACGCCCGGTAGTCGCCCTGCGCGTCACGGATGTCGTCGTAGTAGTCCAGGCGGTGCCGGCCGACCAGGGCGAGTTCGGCGTCGTACTGGTCGATCGAGCGCAGCAGCGTCTTGTCGAACGCGCCGGTGGTGTACGTGAACTCGTACCGGCGGATCAGCTCGTCGTCGAGCCGCACGTCGACACGGCGCAGCCGGTCGGCGGTGACGCGTTTGAAACCGCCCCGCGCGTCGATGGCCCTGTCGGCCCGCAACGGCTCCCCCAGCTGCCGGTCCCGGGTGAAGGTGACCGAGTAGCGGCCGTCGCTGCCGCCACTGTCGGTATAGGTGATCTTCTGCAGGTACAGGTTGCTGCCCGGCTCGCTGCCCCCCTCGACGCCGGGGTCCTCGACGCGGGCGTAGTTGTAGCGCATCACGTTCCCGTGCGCGTCGCGGACCTCCTTCAGCGCCCACTCGAAGACGTTGCCGGAGCCGTCGGTGAGGGTGGCATCCGCGTGCGGGCCCTGGCTGCCTGTCGGCGCACCGTACAACCAGTGCGTCCCGGACTTGTCCGTGACCTCCCACCAATAGCTCGCGGGGCCGCTGTTCCCGTGGCGGACGATCCGGGCGAAGGACCCCTCGGTGCGGGCATGGAAGACCTTGTCTCTCTCCGACGTCCGCGGTTGCGGCGGACCGCGGTGCGCCAGAGGCGTCAACTGCTCCCCGTCGAGCAGGTACGTCTCCGTCTCCCGGCTTGCGTCGTAGCGCGGGACACCCCACCGGGTCTCCACCGTGATCGCCGGGGCGGCCAGGTCCCACCCCACGCCCATCCAGCCGTCACCGCCGCCAGAGTTGTAGCCGACGCTCAGCGCAGGCTGCAGACCCTGCCGGCCCGGCGGCACCTCGATTGGGTACGAAAGCCTGTTCTCCCCCTGGTTGTCGGCCTCGGGAGGGGCGATGAGGCCGATGCCGACGCCCGGATCGGCGGCCGCGATTTTCTGCATCTCATCGGCGCCGAAAGAGGCGACCGCCGGATGCTCGGGAACCGTCACCGCCTCATCCGCCCCGCCCTTGGTTACGGCCGGCAGCGAACGGCTCGCCGGAGCAGCAAGAAAGGGCGGGATCAACAGCAGTGAGACGACCAGCGCCAATGTGGTCCTGATCAGGCGCCGGTTGCGGAGCCGGGGCCTGCGGCCGCATGAGGGAAGTACGAGCATCTTTCGCCACCCCTTGTGCGTGATGGGGTCGGTGGGGGGAGACCAGGTCCGTTGAGCAAAGGCGGTACCGGCGCACAACAGCCGGACCGACGACTCGCGGGGTCAGTGCCAGCCCAGGCCGGTCGACACGCACACAGCGGAGGCGCCCTCGGGCTTCGGTGATGCAGTCAGTGGGAAGCAGGCGAGACCCTCCCGGAAGGGCTCGCACCTGGCGCCGACGTCCGCCACGCGGGACACCCACTCGACCCGTGATGCTTCACCCGCACCACTCACGGTAGGCAACACGCCGTCAACTGTCCTTAACAGAACACCGATACCACCCGAATGGGGCAGCGCACGGGCAGCGGACATCCACCACCGGCGCAATACCCCCACCTGTTTCCCGACGCCCGCGCACGCCCCACCCAACCACAAACACCCACCAAGAAAGCGCTCCGCATGGCTCAGTGGCTCGCTTGACGAAAGACATGGAGGCACCCCCGGGTGGCCCCGCGCTCACTCGGCGCCGCGGAGGGCGACCCAGGTGGCGTGGTCCACGACCCCGTCTGCCGGGAGGCCCCGGTCGCCCTGGAAGGCCCGCACGGCGGTCTCCGTACCGGCGCCGAACGTGCCGTCCGGGTCGGGCCCTCCGTGACCGTAGCCGCGTTCGCCGAGCAGGCACTGCACCTGCGAGACTTTTCTGCCGCTGTCGCCGCGGCGGGTGCGCCCGCTCCCGGGGTAGTGCGTGCAGGGAGAGTCGGCGGAGGATTCGGCGGACTCGGCCCCCGGGGTGCTCGCGGCGGGCGCGGGCGTGGTTCTCGCGGGCGGCGTCGGCGCGGTCGCGGGCGGCGCGGCGCGGAGCGTGGCGGGACCCGGGCTCTCGGCGGCCTCCGCACCGGTCTCCGCCCGGCCGCTCGCCCGGCCCGCGGCGGAGGCCCGCGCGGGGGTGCCGGGCTCCGGCGGCGCTTCGGCCTTCTCCGGTACCGCGTCGGTCACACCGGACGGCGGCGCGACCTTCTCGGGCGCCTCGGCGGTCGCGGGACCGTGCCGCTCGCTGTGGGCGACCAGCCCGGCGGTGGCGGCGGCCAGAGCGACACCGGCGGCGACCCCGAGCAGCCGCGTCCGGCCCCGGCCCGCCGAGCGCACGGGTGCCGCCTGCTGCGCGGGGAGGCGGGGCGGGGCCGCAGCTCCGGCCCGCCGTTCCGGCGGCCGCAGCGCCGCCGCCCGCGCCACCGGAAGGCGGCGCAGCGTCTCGTACGCCCGCTGCCGCGCCAGCAGCCGGCTGTGCAGCGGTTCGGGCCAGCCGGCCACCGGGGTGCGGAGTTCGGCGGTGGCGACCAGGTCGAGCGGGGCCGGTCGGGCGGTGGGGTCCTTGGCGAGGCAGGCGGACAGCAGCCGGCCCAGCTCAGGGTCGGCGGCCGCGATCACGGCGATCGTCCGCGGGTCGGGCGGTTCGAAGGCCACCCGGTGCATCACGTCGACGCCGGTGCCGTCGCCGAACGGGGCCCGGCCGGCCGCCGCGAACACCAGGGTGCCCGCCAGCGAGAACACGTCGGAGGCGGCGTCGCAGTGACCGGTGCGCAGGTACTCGGGTGACATGTAGGCGGGGGTGCCCACCCGGTTGCCCGTGCCGGTGATCGCGCTCGCGTCGGCGGCCTTGGCGATCCCGAAGTCGATCACCTGGGCGCCCGGCAGGGACAGCAGCACGTTGGACGGCTTCAGGTCCCGGTGCACGATGCCCGCGCCGGCCAGCGCGGCGAGCGCCCGCCCCAGCCGCGCCACCAGCTCCCACACGGCGGGGGCCGGCAGCGGGCCGTCGCCGCGGACCGCGGTCGCCAGGTCGAGGCCGGGCAGGTACTCGGTCGCCGTCCACAGCAGGTCGTCGTCGAAGCCGGTGCCGCACAGCCGGGGAGCGTGCGGCGGGCCGACCCGGGAGTGCACCGCCGCCTCCTGGGCGAAGCGCCGCCGGAACCGGACGTCCTCGGCGTACTCCGGCCGGATCACCTTCACCGCGGACAGCCCCGGCCGGTCGTCAGCGGCCCGCGCCAGATAGACCCGCCCCATGCCGCCGCTGCCGAGCAGGGCCAGAGGTACGTGGGGGCCGACCCGGGCCGGATCGCCGGGCCGCAGGGGAGACGCGCCGGTCTGCCGGAGCGCGGCGGCCTCGTGCGCCGCGGGACCCGGTGGTGTTGGCCGCTGGTCGGACACGGAACTCCCGAAGTCATTGTCGCCGTACGCCAGTTCGCCCGGAAAGGGGATCACGAGGCTAGTACCGGACGGGGCCTGCGTTCAGGCTTTCCAGCACTTCGGTGGGCTCCGGCGGGCGATTCCCGGCCGGTGACCGCCGGAAGGGGGCCGGAGCGTGCTGCTCCGGCCCCCTCGTCGAGGCGCCGCGGAAGTACCGCCCAGGTGGCCGCGACTCCTGAGGCGGCTCCTGTGCGTGGCCGTCGAGGCGGTCAGGCGGCGGTGGGCTCGGCGGCGTGGTCCTGCAGTCGGGTCACGACCTCGGTCAGCTGCGCGGCGACCTCCGCGTCGTCAGCCGGGTGGGTCGCGGCGAAACGGGTGACGGAGCCCGGGATGGACAGCTTGATGTCCTCGATCACCCGGCCCCCGGCGATGCCCACCGACTTGCGGGTCTCGTCCTGCGCCCACACGCCGCCGTACTGGCCGAACGCGGTGCCCACCACGGCGACCGGCTTGCCGCCGAAGGCGCCGGCGCCGTACGGCCGGGACAGCCAGTCGATGGCGTTCTTCAGTACGGCCGGGATGGTGCCGTTGTACTCGGGCGAGAAGAACAGGAAGGCGTCGGCGGCCTGAGCGGCCTCACGCAGCTTGGCCGCGGCGGCGGGGACACCGCCCTCCACGTCGACGTCCTCGTTGTAGAAGGGGATCTCCGCGAGGCCCTCGTACAGCACGACCTCGGCGCCCTCGGGGGCGAGCTTGACGGCCGCCTCGGCGAGCTGGCGGTTGTGCGACCCGGCGCGGAGGCTGCCGACGAGCGCGAGGATACGGACAGACATGACGCAACTCCCAGGGAGGAAACAGTACCGAAACAATCCGGACCGAGGTCCGCTTAATTTCTAGCACCCTAAACGGACCGTGGTCCAGTTTCATTCCCGATGCTTTACGCTGGGTTCATGTCCGCCGTGCCGCCGTCCTTCGCGCAACCCCACGAACCACTCGGCGGGACCGAGATCCTCCAGCTCGGCACCCGCGAGGAGGAGCCGTGCCTGCGCGCCGACGCCGCCCGCAACCGGGCCCGGTTGCTGGACGCCGCGGCCCGGCTGGTCAGGGAGCACGGGGCGGCGAACCTCACCATGGAGGCCGTCGCCACCGCCGCCCAGGTGGGCAAGGGCACCGTCTTCCGGCGCTTCGGCGACCGCACCGGACTGCTGGCGGCGCTGCTCGACCACTCCGCCCGCCAGATGCAGGCCGCCTTCATCAGCGGCCCGCCCCCACTGGGCCCCGGGGCGCCGCCGGCGGAGCGCCTGAAGGCGTTCGGCCTGGCCCAGTTGCGGCACGTCCACGAACAGCTCGACCTGCACCTGGCGGCCCAGCCCGAGGCGGCCCGCCGCTTCTCCCACCCGGCGCTGCGCGCCCTCGGCGCCCATGTCACGCTGCTGGTCCGACAGGCCGTGCCCGGCGCCGACAGCGACCTCCTCGCCCTGACCCTGCTCGGCCACCTCGACCCCGCCCTGGTGTACCACCTCACCCGCCAGTGCGGCATGCCGCTGGAACGCCTGGAAGCCGCCTGGACCGACCTGGTGGAGCGCTTGACGGCGACCCCGCGGGACACGGACACCTGAGGGGGCCGGGGACGCCGGATCTGAGTGGGCGCTGGACCTGAGCGGACGCCGGACCGTTCCGGGGGTCTTCCGCCTCGGCCGCCGGGCCCCGGCCGCATGCTGTTCGTCCGCGAACGCCTACGGATTCGCCGGCGACCGCCTACGAGGTCGTGCCCACCGGTCGCCGTCCCGCCGGCTCCCGTGATCCCGGACCGGAAACCGGGCTCCCGGTTCTGCCAAGATGCCGTACGTCATGGTGCAGATACCCAACACGCCCGCGCCGCCGTCGCCGCCGGCGCCGCGCTCCGTACCCACGAGCGCCGACGTGGCACGCCTCGCCGGAGTGTCGCGCGCGACCGTCTCCTACGTCCTGAACGACTCCGGCGCCGTACGGATCAGCGAACCCACCCGCCGCCGGGTCCGCGCCGCCGCCCGCGAACTGGGCTACGTCCCCCACGCCGCCGCCCGCAGCCTGCGCGCCGGACACAGCCGTCTGGTGCTGATGCCCGCCCCGCCGGTGCCCGCCGGACCGCTCTACAGCCAGTTCGTGCACGACTTGCAGCAGGCCCTCAGCGGCCTCGATTACACCGTCGTCCAGTACGGCGCGTCCGGGTTACGCGGTGACGAGGCCGCCCGCGCCTGGGCCGAACTCAGGCCTGTCGCCGTCCTCGTGCCCGGTCCCGGCATCGGCCCCCAGGGAGTGGCCGTGCTCAAGCGCTCCGGCGCCCGGGCCGTCGTCACCATGGGGCCCGACCGCGTCCCCGGAGCCCACGGCATCGTGCTCGACCACGACGGCATCGGCCGAGCCGCCGCCCGCCACCTGCACGCGCGCGGCCGCCGCCGCATCGGCGTCGTCGTACCCCGCGAACGCGGCATGAACATGTTCTCCAAGCCTCGCCTCGACGGCGCCCGCGCCGCCCTGCGGGACACCGACGCCACCCTCACCCGGCTCGACCTCGCCCTGACCGAGGAGTCCGCCGCCGGACTAGCCGCCCGCTGGCGCGCCCTGGACCTCGACGCCGTGTTCGCGTTCAACGACGAGTACGCCATGCTGCTGATGAGCGCCCTGCTGGACGCGGGGCTGCGCGTCCCCGAGGACACCGCGGTCATCGGCGCCGACGACCTCCTGCTCGGCAGGCTGGTCCGGCCCAGACTGAGTACCGTGCACATAGAACTGCCGTCCGGCCGCGAACTGGCGGAACTGGTCGACCGCGCGGTGCGCGCCCCGGGGACCCCGCTCGACCCCCGCGAACCGCTCGGCGCCACGGTCGTGCACCGCGACTCCAGTTGACGGCTCCCGAGACGCCACCGGCACGGACCCGGCGGTCCGTTTCCGTGCCCCCGGACCCTCCTGAGCGATCATGTACCGCCGACCGCCGACCGCCGACCGCCGACCGCCGACCGCCGACCGCCGACCGCCGACCGCCGACCGCCGACCGCCGACCGCCGACCGCCGACCGCCGACCGCCGACCGCCGACCGCCGACCGCCGACGGATGGGCGTGCCGCTCTCAGGCCTCGTTGCCGGACTGCTGAGAGGCGCTCTGCTGCTCGGCGATCTGCTTGCGGACCTCGTCCATGTCGAGCCGCCGGGCCTGCCCGATCACATCGGTGAGCGCGGTCTCGGGCAGCGCGCCCGGCTGGGCGAAGACGGCGACCTGGTCACGCACGATCATCAGCGTGGGAATCGACTGGATCCCGAAGGCCGCCGCCAGTTCCGGCTGCGCCTCGGTGTCCACCTTCCCGAACACCAGGTCGGGGTTCTGCTCGGCGGCCTTCTCGTAGACCGGGGCGAACGTCCGGCACGGCCCGCACCAGGACGCCCAGAAGTCGATCAGGACGAACTCGTTCTCCGTGACCGTCTGGTCGAAGTTCTCCTTGGTCAGCTCCACGGTGCTGGTCATGACGTAAAACCCTCTTCCGGTGCTTCCTGCCGGTGGTCCCGGCAGGGGGTGTAGCCGCCGGCACAACACGGCCGGCGGACGGCGTATTCCGCGCCCCTACCCGTGTGGCCCGGGCACACACTCACCCATCAGACTGACCCCATGACGGATACGGAAACCATCGAGTACGACGTCGTGGTGCTGGGCGCGGGACCCGTGGGGGAGAACGTCGCGGACCGCACCCGCGCCGCCGGCCTCGCCACCGCGGTCGTGGAGAGCGAGCTCGTCGGCGGCGAGTGCTCGTACTGGGCGTGCATGCCCAGCAAGGCCCTGCTGCGCCCGGTCATCGCCCGCGCCGACGCCCGCCGTGTCCCCGGCCTTCGCCGGTCGGTCCAGGGTCCCCTCGACACGGCCGCGGTTCTCGATCACCGCGACGACTACACCTCCCACTGGAAGGACGACGGCCAGGTCTCCTGGCTGGCGGGCATCGGCGCCGAGCTGTACCGCGGCCACGGCCGCCTCGCCGGCCCCCGGACGGTCGCCGTCACCGGCGCCGACGGCACCGAGCGCCGCCTGGCCGCCCGTCACGCCGTCGCCGTGTGCACCGGCAGCCGGGCCGCCCTGCCCGACCTGCCGGGCCTCTCCGACGTCAAGCCCTGGACCAGTCGCGAGGCGACCTCCGCGCGGTCCGTGCCCGGCCGGCTGATCGTGGTCGGCGGGGGAGTCGTGGCCACCGAGATGGCCACGGTCTGGCAGGCCCTCGGTGCCCGGGTCACCCTCCTGGTACGCGGCAAGGGCCTGCTGCCGCGCATGGAGCCGTTCGCCGGGGAACTGATCGCCGAGGCACTGACGGAGGCCGGCGCCGACCTGCGCACCGGCACCTCGGTCCGGTCCGTCACGCGCGGCGCCGACGGCACGGTCGTGGCGGTCACCGACGGCGGCGACCGGATCGAGGCCGACGAGATCCTCTTCGCCACCGGCCGCGCCCCGCGCACCGACGACATCGGCCTGCACACCGTCGGCCTGGAGCCCGGCTCCTGGCTGGACGTCGACGACAGCCTCCAGGTCACCGGCACCAACTGGCTCTACGCGGTCGGAGACGTCAACCACCGCGCCCTCCTCACCCACCAGGGCAAGTACCAGGCGCGGATCGCCGGTGCCGCCATCTCCGCCCGCGCCGCGGGCGTCCCGATCCTGGAGTCCGACCCCTGGGGCGCCCACGCCGCCACCGCCGACCACCACGCCGTCCCGCAGGTCGTCTTCACCGACCCCGAGGCGGCGGCGGTCGGCCTCTCCCTCGCCGAGGCGCAGCAGGCGGGACACCGGGTGCGGGCCGTCGACGTCGACCTGTCGTCCGTCGCGGGGGCCGGCCTGTACGCCGACGGCTACCGGGGCCGCGCCCGCATGGTCGTCGACCTGGAGCAGGAGATCCTGCGCGGGATGACCCTCGTGGGACCCGGCGTCGGCGAACTCATCCACTCCGCCACGATCGCGGTGGCCGGCCAGGTGCCCCTCAGCCGTCTCTGGCACGCGGTCCCGTCCTACCCCACCATCAGCGAGGTCTGGCTGCGGCTGCTGGAGGCCTACCGGGACAACTGACGCCGGCCGCGGGGGTATCGCTTTCCAGGACCATCCGGCCCCGGGAGCATCCGGCGCGGGCGGTCGCCGCAGGCGTCCCGTCCCCAGGAACCTTCCGGGCACAGGCGCGTTCCGGCGCGGGCGTACTGTGGCGCAGGCGCGTCCCGCCCCAGGAACATCCGGGCGCAGGCACGGCCCGGTCGCGGCGCATGCCGGCTCAGGGCAGCTCGAACCCCAGTGCCCGCGCGGCCCGCTCCGGGGTGGGCTGCGTCCAGCGTTCCGTCATGGCCCGGGCTGAGGACAGCGACCGGATCTCGGCCCGGTCCAGATACAGCACACCGTCCAGATGGTCCGTCTCGTGCTGCACGATCCGGGCGGGCCACCCGGTGAACTCCTCGTCCACCGGCCGCCCGTGCTCGTCGGCCCCGGTCACCCGCACCCGTCGGTGCCGGGTCACCACGGCCTGCCACCCCGGCACGCTCAGACAGCCCTCGAAGAACGCGGCGCGCTCGTCCCCCGCCGCCTCGTACGAGGGGTTGACCAGAACCCGGAAGGGCTGCGGCACCCGGCCCCGGGCGTCCCGTACCTCCGCCGGGACGGTCGCCGGATCCTCGATCACCGCGATCCGCAGGGCCACACCGACCTGCGGCGCGGCCAGCCCCACCCCCGGAGCCGTCCGCATCGTGACCCGCAGCGCCGCCACGAACCGGTCGAGCAGCGCAGGACCCAACTGCCCCTCGTAGGAGGCGGTCCCGGCGCGCAGCACCGGATCGCCCGCCGCGACGATCGGCAACGGTCCTCCCGGAGCCAGGAGTTCCTCGACCTGCTCGACAAGGGACGTACCACTGCGGGGAGCTGCCATCGCGTCAGCATGCCATGGCGACGAGAGGTAAGTGGCCCGGATCCGCCGGACACGTGGGGGACACCTGCGGGGCCCGGCTCCGTGCGGAACCGGGCCCCGCCCTCGACCCTGGCGAGCCCCTGCGGGTGGCCCCTGCCGGGCCCTCCGCGGGTCACTTTTGCCGAGCCCCCTGCAGGTCACCCCTGCTGGAAGTCGCCCGCCAGCGCCGAGGCGATCCGCAGGTGCGTCTCCGCCTCCTCCGCCCGACCCTGCCGTTCGAGTGTGCGGCCGAGCAGCAGCCGGGCGTAGTGCTCCACCGGCTCCCGTTCGACGATGACCCGCAACTCCGCCTCGGCGCGCTTCAGCTGGGCCGAGTGGTAGTAGGCCCGCGCCAGCAGCAGCCGGGGCCCGGTCTGCTCCGGCACCTGTGCCACCAGCCCGTCGAGGACGCGGGCCGCGGCGGTGTAGTCCTTGGCGTCGAAGAACAGCTGCGCGCGCTCCCAGCGCTCGGCGGGCTCTCCGTGGGAGTAGTACGTGGTGTCCACTCGTGACCTCCTTCGGGGCCGACAACCGGGTCAGTCGGTTGAATATTCCACCAATGGTGTCGGCAGGAGTCAGGTGGACGCCGGCGCCGCCAGCTCCGCGTCGGCGCGCTCCTTGACGAGCGCCAGGACGCGCCCCGCGGCGGCCAGGTCCTCGGCGCGGATGCCGCTCCAGATGCGCGCGCTGACCGGAGCGGTCTCGGCGGTGACGCGGGCGAGCAGCTGCCGCCCGGCGTCCGTGGGGCGCAGCCGCACGCCGTCCATGGCCAGCAGCTCCTTGCCCACCAGCTCGTCGACGACGGCGGGAACCTCCGCCGCGTCAGCCTTGAGCGAGCCGCGTACCTCAAGGACGAGCTCGTCCGGGGTCCGGGGTGCGTCCGCCGCTATGGCGGCGCGCAGTGTGACCTGCTGCTGGAACGTGAGCCCGTGGCGGGCCAGCACCCGCTCCAGGACGCCGCGGGCGGCGTAGTGGGCCAGTGCCAGAATGCGGGCGTCGGCGGGTGCGGCGGTGGTGGTGGTCATGTCGTCCCCTGAGTGCTCTCGTCGTCGGACAGGGATGGGTCGAGAGGTACGTCGAGAAGGGTCGCCAGCGTCTCGGTGAACGCGGAGGTGCGCTCGGCGTCGAGGCCGCCGAGCGGCTCCAGCAGCTGTTCCAGCAGCACCTGGACCACGGCGATGGCCCGCCGCGTGATGTCCTGGCCCCGCTCCGTCAGTGCGAGCTGAACGGCCCGCGGGTCGCGGGGGTCCCGGGCGCGGTCGATCAGGCCTGCGGACTCCAGCGCGCGTGCCAGCTTCGACACGTAGAGCGCCTCCATGCCGGTGACGTCGGCGAGCCGCCGCTGGCTGGGACGCTCGCCGGTGCGCCGCATGCCGTACAGGGAGGCGAGCAGCGCGTACTGCGCGTGCGTGAGCCCCAGCGGAGCCAGCGCCCGGTCGACGGCGACCCGCCACTTGTTGGCCAGCCGCCACACCAGGTAGCCGGGTGTGGGGCCGGAGGATCCCTTGCTCATGAAGAGAAAGAGTACATGGCAACTATGTACATGGCTACTATTCCGCAGCTGGCCGACTGGCCGACTGGCTGGACGGCTGCAGGGACGGCGGAACTCTCGCCGGATACCGGCCACCGGATGCCGTCCGGCCCGCGGCACGGCTAGGTTGACCCGCATGAGCAACCTTGACCGTCAGGCGGTGCCCAGCGTGTGCGGCGGCCGCGGGTTCGTCGTCAGTGAACCGGTACGAGAACTCCTGAGCCCGCGCCGCGTACCGCTCGGCGAGTCCACCGAGGTACGGCGGCTGCTGCCCAACCTCGGCCGGCGGATGGTCGGCGCGTGGGCCTTCGTCGACCACTACGGCCCCGACGACATCGCCGACGAGCCCGGCATGCAGGTCCCGCCCCACCCGCACATGGGTCTGCAGACGGTGAGCTGGCTGCACGAGGGCGAGGTGTTGCACCGCGACTCGACCGGCAGTCTGCAGACGATCCGCCCGCGCGAGCTGGGCCTGATGACCTCCGGCCGCGGCATCAGCCACTCCGAGGAGAGTCCCCGCCCCCACGCCCGCTTCCTGCACGGCGCCCAGCTCTGGGTCGCCCTGCCCGACGGCCACCGCCACACCGACCCGCGCTTCGAACACCACGTCGACCTGCCGGTGGTCACCGCGCCCGGCCTGGCGGCCACCCTGATCCTCGGCTCACTGGACGGAGCGACCTCGCCCGGCACGGCGTTCACCCCGATCGTCGGCGCCGACGTCGCCCTCACCCGGGGCGCGGACGTACGCCTGCCGCTGGAGCCGGACTTCGAGTACGCGGTCCTGTCCATGTCCGGCGAGGCCCACGTCGACGGCGTCCCCGTCCTCCCCGGCTCCATGCTCTACCTCGGCTGCGGCCGCACCGAACTCCCGCTGCGCGCCGAGTCGGACGCCGGCCTGATGCTCCTCGGCGGTGAACCCTTCGAGGAAGAGCTGATCATGTTCTGGAACTGGATCGGCCGGACCCAGGAGGAGATCGAACAAGCACGGCGGGACTGGACGGAAGGCTCCCGCTTCGGCGAGGTGAAGGGGTACGAGGGGGCGCCACTGCCCGCACCGGCACTGCCGCCGGTGCCGCTGAAGCCAAGGGGGAGAGTGCGCTGACCTGCTGAAACGAGTCAACGTTGGCGGTCGATGCTCTCTCGGGACGCGGCCCGGAAACACGGGGCGTCCCGGGAGCCTTGGGCGCGCTCGTGACAGGCTGCGGCCCGCCGCGGATCAGCGCGTGCGACCAGGAGTCCATCGCCCGGCCATGGCTTCGTCGACGCGTGCGGTCAGCTCGGTGAGTCGCCCGTGCTCGGTGGCGTGGAAGTTCTGGGCGTCGACGGTGGAACGCAGTCGGGCGAGTGCGGCGTTGATGGTCGGATACTGGTCGGGCGTGCTGCACCAGGCGAGTTCGCGCAGCAGCATCGCGATGCGTGCCAGGACGGCGGGCTCGGCGGCGCCGTAGCGCAGGGGCTGGGACACCGCCAGATCCAGCAGGTCCTGCAGATCCGGCCGCCTCAGAATGACTCTCACCTGCCCGTCGTCATCCCGCAGCAGCCGGGGGCCGAGGTCGCGGCGCGCCAGCTCGCACAGCAGGGCGGCGGAGTGGGACAGGGCGTGTACGGCGGTGGTCGGGTCGTTGATTCCTGGTGAGAGGGCTTTGGCGGCGATGTCGGTGAGCTGCCGAAGCCCGAAGGCGACGTCCTGGAGGTCGGTGCGCTCGGGTCCGGTCCGCACCGCCTCGGAGGCCGCTTCGGTCAGGAGGCTCCGTGCGGCGGGGGAGAACGGCTCTCCGGTGCGCGGCCAGGCGGCTCCCATGGGCGTGCCGGCGATCAACGAGCTTCCGGGGAGGCGATCGATGATCACGAGTGCGTCGGCTTCCACGGTTGCCTTCATCAGGGCCGCCTCGTCCACGGAGGTGAGGAAGCCGGAGGCGCCGGGGGTCAGGGGCAGTACGTTCGCGGGCGGCTCCGGTGGTGCGGCGGGAGGATCTCCGGCCGCGGGCTCCCCGTCGGCGGGGTCCTGCCTCTGCGTGAGGAGCCGGCGTACGGTGCGCTCGGCGGCGGTGTGGACACTGCTCATCATCGTCTCGATCCGGATCTCACGCGCCAGATGGGACAGGAACAGCACCAGGGCGAACAGGCTCGCCAGGGTGAGCAGAAAGGCCACGGTGACCGACACCTGTGGGACGAACGCGGTCCGCCCGTCCTCGCCGGTGCGTACGGTGCGCAGCACGGTCAGGGCGTAGGTGAACGTCGCGAGGAAGACCGCCAGGGTCGTCTGGACGTACCGGTCCGCGGTGAAGGTCCGCAGCAGCCGCGGGGAGAACTGGCTGCTCGCCAGTTGCAGCGTCACCACGGTGAGCGAGAAGGTCAGCGCCGTTACCGTGACCATGGAGCCGGCGATCGCCGCCAGTACCGAGCGCGCGGCGTCGGCGCTGCCGCCGAACAGATAGTCCCTCAGCCAGGGCGGCGTGTCGTGCCGGATCCGCCCGTCCAGCCGGGGCAGTCCCACACCCGCGACGACGGCGAGTGCGACACCCAGCGTCGGAAGCGGCCACAACTGGACCCGGAGCGTGTCACGCATCGGCGCGAGCAAGGAGGGGCCGGAGCCCGGCTGGAGCCGAGGCGGTCACCGGCACGGGGAGACAGACCGAGTAATTCGGCATCAACACAAGATCAGGTTACAAACAGAAACGTATAACGCAAATGCTGGAAACCGTCTGCAAGCACATCTCGACAGTCGTCGCGCCGGTGCCCCAGGAACATCCACCGGTGCGAGCCTTCGCTCGCTGTGTGTCGCCCGTGATCCGCGCGCCGTCGTCCCCGCGCCTGCGAGGGTTGCTCGTGGACAACGGACATCTACTCAAGTCTGCGGGTCACGGTGACGTCATGGCGGAGCCGGCACCAGTGGACGGTGACCTCTCGGCTCGGCGAGTCCCCCGTCATAACGCCCAATAACACCCGATCTAGGGCCCTCCAGTCGCATGAGGGAGCAAGCGAACCGCCGCCCCACTGGCCTCGGCGCAAGCGCCGAAAGCGTCGCGGGCGACGGCGATGCGGTTGCGCAGGTCGGCCCGCTCCGCGAGGCCCGCCTCGCTCTCGACGCGTGCGCCTCCACAGGCACACGGCCACTCGGTCGGTCGCCCCTGCGTCCCCGGCGTCCACTGGGCCAGAAGGTCCAGCACGGCGATGTCCCCCAGACGCCGGGCCGACGTGGCGGCCCGGACCGCCGCGTCGAGCAGCCGCAGTTCCCGGCGCAGTGTGCAGTTGCCCCGGCAGTCGGGGACCGCCGTGCGGTCGGCGGCGACGAGTGCGCTCACGTCCTCGGCCAGCGAGGGGTCCATGGCGTGACGGCACTGTTCGAGGTCGGCGGGCGAGACGGCCCGACGGGCAGAATCGGGCTGTAGATCACGGTCAGCACTGTTCCTCCCCGGGCGATCCGCCCGAGGACACCCGGTCGCGGCAGCGGGCCAGCGACCGTGCCACCTCGCAGGTCCGGGGGTGGTCGCGGCCCTGGACCCGGACCATGTCGGCCAGCAGGGCGGTGAGCAGGGTGATCGCCGCCTCCTGGCCACCGGAGAGTTCCAGCAGTTCCGCCCTCTGCTGCCGGGTCCGCAGCGCGCGCGGGTGATCCGTGCCTAGGACCTCGGCGACCGCCGTCTGGAGCTCCGACAGGTCGGCCAGGGCCGCGGCCCGGTCACCCGCGAGTCCCCGCCAGTAGGCGAGGTTGACCCGGTACGTCAGCGCGGTCGGGTGGTCGGCGCCGAGCGCTCGCTCCGCGTCCTGCGCCGCCACGGCGAACTCCTGTACCGCGCGCCCGTGATCACCGGCGAGTCCCCGCCAGTAGGCCAGATTGTGCCGGGCTATCAGGGTGTCGCTGTGGAGCCGGCCGAGGGCGGCCTCCAGCCCCGCCACGGCCCGCAGGTGCAGGTCGACCGCGGCGGACGTGTCGCCCGCCTCACCGGACCACCGGCCCAGCTCGGCCAGGATCCTCAGGGTCCGAGGGTGCCCGGCGTCCAGCCGCCGCTCCAGAACCTCGAGGAACGCGGCCGTACCGTCACGGGCGCCGACGGCGTCCCCCGACAGGCTGCGGCACAGGGACAGACAGCTTCGCGCGTCGACCACCAGGGCGTGGTGGTCGCCGAACTCCTCGGTCAGCTGGTCGGCGAGCCCTCCCGAACCCCGTCGTCCCGCAGCGCCGCGTCGATCAGGTGGGCCAGGGCCGGCCTCTCGCGCAGCGATGCGGCGTCACTGGGCGGCCGGCCGACGACCACGTCCCGCGGCGGGTCCCCGCCCGCCGTACCGTGGTCGGGCACCGCGACCGCCCGGTCCTCGTAGGCCGCCCGCCACGTGCGTTCCCAGTCGGCGACGGAGAAGCCGCTGCCGTCGGATCCGGCGGCCGACTGCACGGCGCGCACGACGGCCAGGACGGCGTGGAAGTCGCGGGGGACGGACCGGCCGTTCAGCCACTCACCGAGGCGACGGGCGTTGACACTGACCAGACGTCCGGACGGCAGGGGCGTACGACTCGCCCGCCGGGCGAGCATTTCGTCCGAAACGTCGGGCAGTTGCCGCCGCACACGCCTCAGCGCGGCGGCGAACGCCGCTCTCGGCGGCAAGTCGGACTCAGGCGGGCGCACCCCACAACTGTAAGCGGATCAGGCGGCGTTGCGAGGTCGCCCGGCGTTTCCGCCGGCGTCCCCGGTCCGGGCCGGTCCGGGGACCTCCTCGTCGGCACCGATGGCCGCCCGGCCTGCGCCGACGCCCGCCCGAGGAGTCGGTCGCGCCCCGGACCTCCGGGGAACGAGGTACGGTCCCGCACCAACGATTCGTCGAGGAGGTACGGGGAATGGCACAGACGCAGGCAGGCAACAAGGCCGTCGGCTGGGGGGTGCTGGTGTTCGCCGGGGCGGTGGGCAACGCCGTCGGACTCATCGGAAAGGTACCGGTCGTCACCTTGGTCGCGGCCCCACTGGCGATCATCGGCGTCATCGGCCTGATGGTGTCGCGGCGCGCGCAGCGGTCCTGACGGTACGGCAGGTGGTTCAGTCGGTGGCCGGCGCGGTCCCGGGCCGCCACCGCAAACGCACACGGGGGTACGCGCATGATGTCGTCGCCGTACGTTCTGGCGGTGGCCGTTGTCCTCTGCGGCACCGCGTGGTTCGCGGTGTGGTGGCGGGAGGCCGTGCCCTTGCCGACGCCGCCACCGGTGGAGGACATCCATCCGGTGGTGGCCGATCTGCTGATGCACCGGGGCAGAGCGCTCTGCGCCGATGCCGTGCGGACGACGGCGCTGTCCCTCGCCGACGAGGGCTGGCTGGGCAAGGAGGAGCGGCCCGACGGCACGGTGGTCCTGCGCTGGGACCCCCGGTCGCACGGGCGCCGGATCCCGCGGCCCCACGAGAGGCTGGTTCGCCGCCGGGTGCGGCAGCGGGCCGACGACCGTACCGGTGAACTGCCGCTCGCCGCGCTCGGTCCCGGCGACGGCGACGCCTACACCACCTGGCTGCGCGACTTCCAGCAGGCCGTCCGCGACGAGGCCGTCGCCCAGGGCCTGGTACGGCTCGACCGGGCCGGTGGTGCCCGCCGGATCGCCTGGACGTGCTCCGTGCTGCTCGCGGCGGCCGCGGCGTACGCGTCGTTCCCGGCGTTGCCCCAGGGAGCGTTCGCACTCCTCGTGCCCCCCTTGGTCCTCCCGTTCCTGCGCCTCCCGCGTTCCCGGCCGCGGCTGACGCCGGGCGGCCGACGGGCGGCCCGCTGGTGGCGCCGCCGACGAGCCGGTGGACACCGGCACCGTCGTCGGCACACCGCCGGGCACGAGGCCGTGGCGGCACTGCCCCACCGCGCGTCCCGCCGGATCTGGTCCCGGGCCGGAGGCGAATGGCACACCACCGAGACCGAGCCGCTCGACGGGACCCCGGCGAGCCTTCCGCACCAGGTGCACGTGCTCGCCGTCGTCGCCTGCGCGGGCGGCGTGCTCGGGGCCGTGTACGCCCACGGGCCGCTGCGGACGTCGCTCGCCGCACTGCCGTTCCTGGTACTGCTGCCGATGTCGGCCGGCTGGCTGCGCGATCGCCGGCGCCGGCGCCGCTTCCCGAGCGACCTCACCTTCCGCGGGGTGGTGATCAGCCGGTTCACCCTCCGGCAGGAGCTCGACGAGTACCCCACGGTCCACATCGTCCGCTGCTGCTCCGTCGAGGACCCCGCCACCCGCCACGCCTGGACGTTCAAGACCGACGAGTCGGTCGTCGTCCAGCCGCCGGTGCGCGGGCCGCACACCGACGAGTTCACGGTCGGCGACCTGGTCGAGGTCCACTGCGACCCACGCCGCCGCAGGCTGCACCGGCTCACGCCGATCGCCCCCGCGGCCGGCCCGGCCGACCCGCCTCCCGTCGCACCCGCCCGCGCCCGCGGACGTGGTCGCCGATCCCGGCGACGGTGACCCGTCCCCCGCCCGCCCCGGCCCCCTCCGTCCGCTCTCGCGATCGCCGGGTTCGGCACCCTCCCGGTCCGTGACCCCGGGTGCGCCGCGTCGGCCCGGTGAACAGCCGCGTCGGCCCGGTAAACAATGTGGCGCTTCGCGCCTGTTACTGGACGAAGGCCCGTCCGGCGAACAAGGGAGTGCTCCCGATGCAGGGAACGATGATGTTGACGGCCGTCGTGGGTGTGGCGGCGTCTCTGCCGAGGGTCCTGCTGTTCTGGCTGATGTCGAGGGAGCGGCAGCGTATCGTTGCCGCCGTCTCGGAGTCGGGGAACACGACCCTGCTTCTGGACCACCATGGGCCGGGCCGAGCCGGAGTGACCCTGCTCGCCGGCCGGGGGGACGAGGGGGAGAGCCGGTGACCGAGCAGGCGCAGACTTCGCAAGCGGTGCGGACGGCCGAGCCGTTCGACACCTTCTTCGCCCGCTCGTTCCCCGGCATGACGGCCAGGGCCCTGCTGCTGTGCGGACATCCACAGGACGCGGAGGACGCGGTGCAGGAGGCGTACGCGGCGGCCTTCTCCCGCTGGGAACGGCTGTGTCACTACGACGCTCCGGACGCGTGGGTCTACCGCATCGTCCGGCAGCGCCTGTGGGCCGTCGCCCGCGACCGGTCGCGGACCCGCCCGGCGGCGCCGGACTCCCTCCAGCCGCCTCCCGCGGCCGGAGTCGAACAGACGGTGGAAGCCCGCGCGGTTCTCACGGCGCTGGCCCGACTGCCCGCCCGGCAGCGGACCGTGCTGGTGCTCCACTGCCTGGAGGGCATGACCCAGGAGGCGATCGCCGACGAGCTGGGTCTGACCAGGGGCGCGGTCGCGTCCAGTGTCTTCAGGGCACGCGCCAAGTTGACGAAGGCGGTGGGGATGTCGGACGGGGTGGACGCGGGAAACGGCCGTCGGGCGGGGCGCGGGAGGCACGACGGTCTCGGGCTGGTCCCCTCGCCCCCGCAGGCGAGGACGGCACGGCTCGGGGAGCAGGCCGCTGATTTCGCCGATCCCGTCGCAGCGGCCCTGCGGCGGACCGAGCTGTGGCTGCGCGCCGCGGTCGCCCGGTCGGACCGGCCGGCCCGGCAACTGGCCGCCGTACGACGCGCCTCAGCCGGGCCCGGGGCAGCGGGGCCCGAGGCAGCCGATCCCGACGCAGCGGAGGCAGGGCCGGCCGAGGCAGAACCGGCGGAGGCCGATGGGGCCAGGTCCGAAGCGGCGGAGGCCGAGAAGGCAGCGGCCGAGGGAGCAGCGGCGGAGAAGGAGGCGGAGTGAGCCGGTTACGCCGTGCGCTGCGCTCCGCCGGCGCGCTCGCCCTGGTGGTGGGGTTCTACGTGCTCGCCGTCGCCCTCCTGGGCGGCTACGCGGTGTTCGGCGTGGTCATGTCCCAGGTGGTCTTCGACCCGGACGGCACGGTCGGCCTGCCCCTCGTACTGGCGCAGATCTCCTTCACCGTCGCCGCTCTGGCGATGCTCCCTCAGCTCCTGGGCATGGGCAGAGCGGCCGGACCGCGCCCCGGCACGGTGGCCGTGGACCTCGACGACGCCTACGGCCTGTGGGAGACCGTGATGGACCTGGCGGACCGGATCGGGGTGCCCGCTCCGACGGAGATCCGCCTGACCATGGAGGCCAACGCCGCAGTCAGCGAGGAGACGGGCGTCCGGGGTGGCACGGGGCAACGGCGCCTGTACGTGGGCCTGCCGCTGCTGGCCGGACTGAGGGCCGATGAGCTGCGGGCCGTACTCGCGCACGAACTCGCCCACTGCGCACAGGGGCACACCCGCTTCGCGGCGACGGTGTACCGGGGAGCGACCGGTCTGGAGCGGGCACGCGAGGGTTTCGCCGCACCGGAGGTCGGCAATCCCATCGTCACCGTCTACGCGGGCTTCCAGTACCTGACGCTGAGTCTGTACGCCTGGATCTACAACGCCCTCTCCTTCGCGGTGCGTCGTCGGCAGGAACTGGAGGCGGACGCGACGGCGGCCGCGGTGGCGGGCAGGGAGGCCGCCGTCCGCGCCCTGGTGGGAGTGGCCACGGTCGCCGCCGCGTGGCAGGACTTCCACACACAGGTGCTGAGGCCCATGGCGGTGCTGGGACGTCTGCCGGACGATCCGGTGCGTGCCTTCCACGCCGTGCTCACCGACCCGCGGTACGGGGGACGGGCCCCGGTAGGCCAGGCGGCGCGGGAAGCGCGGCAGCCGGTGGCGGTGCGGCATCCGTTCGACTCGCATCCGCCCCTGCGGCAGCGGCTGGCCGCGCTGCGTGCGCTGCCGAAGGGGCAGGCCGAGCCGGACGTGCGGCCCGCCCACGTGATCGTCGAAGACGAAGGGCCCCTGCCGGGCCGGGTGCTCGCCGCGCTGATGCCGCCGCGGTCCCCCGGCCGTGAGCGCCTGACGCTGCCCTGGCCCGACTGGCTGGCGGAGGCCGCGGAAGCCCGGGCGGCGCGCGCGATCGAGGAACTGGACGCGGCGATGGGGCTCATCGCTCTGGCCCGCCCGACGACCGGCGGCGTCCTGGACCTGTTGACCGGGGCGCGCGGTGGCGAACTCTCCGACGCGCTGCGGGACACGGGCTGGGGAGAGCGCTGGCAAGCCGCGCCCCGGCCGGGCGTCCCGCAAGGGGCCGGGGCGGACGACGGCGACCGGACCGCCGGGTCGTGGTGGACACAGCACATGGCCGACCGGTGGCATGAGCGGGGACAGACACCGAGCGGTGACCGCGGCCGGCCGGGCCCGGACGACGTCGGGGAGCGGCGGGACACCGATGCCCGGCGGGCCCTCCTCGCGCTCGAACTGCTCGCCGGGCACGCGCTCGTGGCCGTGGGACGGGCCCGCTGGGCGTTCCACGCGCCCGGCCCCGGCCGGGCCGTGCCGGAGGACCCGGCGGCGGCCGAAGCGCTGGAAGCGGTCCCAGCGGCGCTGACGGACCCGGCGGACGCCGCCCGGCTGCGCGCCCTGCTGCTGCGGTGCGGGGTCTCGCTGGAGCGGCAGCTGAGCGCGGCGGGATCGGACTCCGCGCTGCGTCTTCCACCAGAAACCACGGAGCAGGAGTCGGGCGGAACGCCGGCGCGGCCCGCCTTCCGGGGTGCCGTCTTCCTCATGGCCCTGGTCGCCCTGCTGCTGTTCGCGCTGCGCTGGGACCTGGAGAACGAGCGGCGCTCGCGACCACCGCTGCCCTCGCTGCCGGACCGGTACCCTTCACACGCCCCGCTCTTCCACCCCACCTGCCCGCCCGGCCACCTCCCGTACGGCGGTCTGTGCGTACGGATTCCCCGGCCGTCGCCCACCGGGTGAGCCGAGGTGGCCTGCGGGGACGACAGGGCGGTCGTCCCCGCAGGACGAACCGTGACCCGCGGTTCACCGACCCGCCGATACAGAGGGCGGGCGCGCGACCGGACCAGGAGCCTGCCGGCCACCACGAGCCCGTACCGCCCCGAGACCGCGCGACGCGCGTGGTGCCGGGGTCGAGACGGCCGGTGCGATGGTCAGCGGGGCTCGTCCCCGGCCCCTGCGGCAGCGCCATACGGCCGGGTACGGCACCGGAGTCCGGTTCCGCCAAGGCGAGGGCGAGCGGGAGGGCGGCGACGCAGGTGTCGGAGGCGGGCGGCGGAGCGGTGGGCGAGTGCGGCGGCCAGTCCGCCGGCGAAGGGCGCGAGGCCGGCGACAGCCGTTCGGGGCGCGGGCCTTCCGGGGACGGGTCCGGGACGCACCGGGCGGTCCGCGTCCCCGACATGCCGGATCGATCCCGCGCGCATCTAATGGACGGCATCGACCTCCCGGCCGACACAGGAGACGACGTCCATGCCCGACAGCCGCACCGGTGACAGCGACGAGGAAGCCGCGCGCGCGGGCATCCTGCGGCGGCTGGGAGAGTGGTGCGCACGGCACTTCCTGATCGTCATCGTCGCCTGGCTGGCCGCGCTGGTGGCGCTGCAGCTCGTCAACCGGGCGTTCGGCGGTGAGTACTCCGACAACTTCTCCCTGTCCCAGGCGCAGTCGCAGCAGGGCCGGGTCGTTCTGAAGGCACACGATCCCCAGGCCGGCGGCTACAACAGCCAGATCGTGCTCCACGACGACCAGCAGCCCCTGACCGCGCTGGGTTCCCAGATCTCCGGCACGGTCGCCGACCTGGAGAAGCTGCCGCACGTGCTGTCGGCGCAGAACCCGCTGTCGGCGCCGGCAGCGTCCTCCGGGCAGCAACAGCAGCAGAACGTCGGCCCCCTGTCCGACGACAAGAAGACGGCGTACATCACCGTCCGTTTCGACGTGCAGCCCGCGACCCTCGGCGACGACTATCTGAACGGGGTCGACGACGCCGTACGGCCGCTGCGGTCGGCCGGGGCCCAGGTCGAGTACGGCGGGCCGCTCGGCGAACTCGCCCGGCCGGGCCCCGACGACTGGGTGAGCGAACTGATCGGTTTCGGCGTGGCCGTCGTCGTGCTGCTGATCGGATTCGGGAGCGTCATCGCCGCCGCCGTTCCACTGGTCACCGCGCTGATCAGCGTCGTGTGCGGACTGGCGATGCTCGGACTGCTGGCCACCGCGTTCACCTTCGCGACGGTCTCCCCGACGCTGGCCACGATGATCGGACTCGGCGTCGGGATCGACTATGCCCTGTTCATGATCACACGCCATCGGCAGAGCCTCATGGACGGCGCGGACCCGGTTCGGGCCGCGGGACAGGCCACGGCCACCAGCGGTCACGCGGTCCTGGTCTCCGGCTGCACGGTGATCGTCGCGCTCGCGGGCCTGTCGGCCTCCGGGGTCCGCTTCATCGGCCTGCTCGGGCTCGCTGCCGCGGTCACCGTCGTCTCGGCCGTCGCCGGCGCGCTCACCCTGGTCCCGGCCCTGCTCGGACTCATCGGCCGGCGCATCGACCGCTACCGGGTCCGGCGCCCCGTCGCCGAGACCGACGCCGAGGCGGGCACCACGCCGCAGGGCACCTGGCACCGTTACGCGCAGCGGGTGGAGCGCAGACCGCTGTGGTTCCTGTCGGCGGGCGTCACCGTGGTCGTGGTGCTCGCGATCCCCCTGTTCTCCATCCAGCTCGGGCACATCGGCGACGGCGCCGATCCGACGTCGTTCACCGACCGGCGGGCCTACGACCTGATGACCGACGCGTTCGGGCCGGGGTCCAACGGGCCGCTCACCGTCGTCATCGACCAGACTGACGTGCCCGCATCGCAACGCTCCGGTCTCGCCTCCAAGGCCCAGCAGACGCTCGGCTCGGTCCAGGGGGCCGCCGTCGTCACCCCCCTGACGCCCACGCAGGACGGCGATGTCCTGATCGGCACCGTCTACTCGACCCGGTCGCCGCAGAGCGCCACGACCACGGACCTGGTCAACCGCCTGGTCGACCACACGCTGCCGGCGGCGGTCGCGGGTACGGACGCCAAGGGTTACGTCACCGGTACGACGGCGGCCCAGGTCGACTTCCGCGACATCGTCGCCTCCCGCCTGGTCGTGATCATCTTCGTGGTCGTGGGTCTGGCGTTCCTGATCATCCTGGCCGTGTTCCGGGGACTGCTCGTCGCCGTCAAGGCGGCCGTCCTGAACGTGCTGTCGATCGCCGCCTCGTACGGGGTGGTCGTCGCGGTGTTCCAGTGGGGCTGGGGCGGTCCGGCGCTCGGCGTCAACGGCACGGTGCCCATCGAGAGCTATGTGCCGATGATGATGTTCGCCATCATCTTCGGCCTCAGCATGGACTACGAGATCTTCCTGCTGTCCCGCGTCCACGAGGCGTGGCTGCGCACCGGGGACGCCGAGGGATCGGTCGCGCACGCCCTGGAGATCACGGCACGGGTGATCACCTGCGCCGCCCTGATCATGGTGAGCGTGTTCGCGGCGTTCATCGTCAGCGACAACATCGTCGTCAAGATGCTGGGGCTGGGGCTGGCGGTCAGCGTCCTCGTCGACGCGACCGTCGTACGACTGCTCATGGTGCCGGCCGTGATGACGCTGCTCGGACGGCGCGCCTGGTGGATGCCGCGGTGGCTGGACCGGGTGGTGCCGCACGTCGACGCCGAGGGGGCGAAGACCGGGCCCGGTCCGGCGTCCTAGCCGTACTCGGCCGACAGACCGGGACGCCGGGGACTGCCGGCAGGGCGGGGTGCGGGCGGGTGCGCCGGGGCCCTGCGGCCGGTGTCTTCCCCGAGCCGTGAACACTTCGGTCCCCTCCCGCGTATGTGACAGGGTGACCGCCGTGACGACCCGCGAGGCCTCCGCCCACGACGAACGCCCGACCGCCCCCGCGGCCCGGCGGGTCATCGCCGTCCCCCTCACCCCCTCCCGGTCGTCGGCCGTCGCCGGTGACGCCCGCGTTCCGCCGGCCGTGCCGGGGCGACCGCGAGACCCCCTGAGCGAGGCACGAGCCAGGCGGACGCAGGGGGTGGGTCCGCGGCTTGCGGTGGTGCCGCGTGGCCGTACCCCCTTCGCGGTCCGGACCGCGGGGCTCGGCCCCGCCGGGGGCGCCGGTGTCTCCACGCGGGCCCCGGTGCGGCCGGTCGAGGCGATCCGCCAGCTCGGCTGACGCGGGGGACGTTCAGGGAGGACGATGGGCAGCGGTGTCAGGTGATCACGTGAGGGCGTACGGCGGCCGGGGCGCGGGTGCGCGGACGGTGCGTGCCGGTGCGTGCGTGCGCGCGGGTGTGTTGTCCCTCTTCGGCAGCGTGCTTGCGGCTCTGGGCCACCACACGGTCGCCGACGAGGCGGTGCCGTGGCGGCTGGTCGCGGTCTTCGCCGCCGTTCAGTTCGTCGCCGCCCGGCCCTTCGCGCGCCGCCGCCCGTCCCTGCCGATGGTCATCGGGTGCACCTGCGCGGCCCAGGCCACGCTGCACCTCGCCCTGACCTGGGCGGCCGGCACCCCGCACCCCGGGGCCGGCCCCATGGGTCATGCCGGGCACGCCTCGACGGCGACGGGCGGCGGGCCCGCCTGGAACCATGTGGGCACGGCCATGGCGACGGCCCATATGGCCGCCGCCCTCGCGGTCGCCTGGCTGCTCCACCGCGCCGACGAGGCGGTCGTCCTCGCTCTCGCCGCCGCCCGGACCGTGCGGGCGATCGCCTCCGTCCTGGCCCGTGTGGTGCCGCGCCTGACCGGTGCCTGCCCGCTCAGGCCGCGGGGCGTGCCGCTCGCCGGCCGCTTCGAGCCCCCGGCCGCTCCACGGACCCGGACGCTCGCCCACGCGCTGGTGCGCAGAGGGCCCCCGGGACCGGGACACCCCCCGGTCACCTCCCTCACCGCCGGGCCGGGCCCCGCCCGGCCCGCCCGGCCGCCCCACCAGCAAGGAGTTCCTCCATGTCTTCGTTCACGCGCCCCCTCGGCCGTACCGCGGGCGGGGCCGGCACCGTCGGCGCCCTCGTCCTGGCGGCCGGACTGGCCCTCGCCGGACCGGCCGCCGCACACGTCGAGGTCGAGGCCGACACCCCGCAGGCCCTGGCCGAGAACGTCACCCTCACCTTCGTCTCCGAGGCCGAGTCCGCCGCCGGCGGCTTCACCCGGGTCCGCGTGGTCCTGCCCGAGGGCATCGCGCCCGGCGACGTCACGCTCGCCGAGGCGCCCGCGGGCTGGAAGTTCGAGGCCACCGCCGACGGTTACACGATCTCCGGTCCGAAGATCGCCACCGGCGTCGACGCCGAGCACAAGATCAAGGTCCGGCAGCTTCCGGACGCCGGGCAACTCGTGTTCAAGACCGTCGAGACCTACAGCGACGGCAAGATCTCCCGATGGATCGAACTGCCCACCGGCGGCGCGGAGCCCGAAGAACCCGCCCCCGTGCTGAAGTTGAAGGCCGCCGCCCCGGGTGCCACCGCGGCGGACCGCGCCCCCGCCACGGGCGGGACCGCCGCCCCGGCCACGACGGCCACCAAGTCCTCCTCGCCCGCCGCGGTACCCCGGGCGGCCGACCAGGCGGCGTCCGACGAGGACGACAGCGGTCCGAACGGACTGATCGTCGGCGGCGCGGCCGTGGCGCTGCTGGCCCTCGGCGGCGGCGCGTGGTGGCTGATGAGGCGCCGGACCACGTCGGGCACCGACTGACCACACCCTCGCCCCGCAGCGCGGGCGGGGCACCACAGGCGGCACACCCGGACGTCCGGGGCGGGCCGGCGGTGGGCGCTGTCGGACAGCGCGTACGCGACCTGGCGTACGCATCCGCGATCCAGGAGCTGGGACCGGGAGACATGACGTGGCACGACGACGGATAACCGAGAGCCGGCGGCAGGGCGGGGCACTGCTGGTGGTGGTCGCCGTCCTTGCCGTCGCCCTGCTCGGCGGCGCGGCGCCCGCCTCGGCGCACGCGGTACTGACCGGCAGCGACCCGCGCGCGGGCACCGTACTGGAGACCGCGCCGGACCAGGTGACCGTCTCCTTCAACGAGTCGGTCGCACTCGCCGAGGATTCCGTCCGCGTGCTCGACCCCGACAACCGGCCGGTGACCGCGGGCGACCCCGAACACGCCGACGGCAAGGCGGACACCGCCCGCGTTCCGCTGACCGGCGGCCTCAAGGAGGGGACGTACACCGTCTCCTGGCGGGTGCTGTCGGCGGACAGCCACGCCGTCTCCGGCGCCTTCACCTTTTCCGTCGGCGAACCGTCCCGGACCCGCGCCCAGGTCGCGGCCGCACCGGCCGTGGACCCCGTCGTCGACATCCTCTACGGCATCGGCCGCTACGTCGCCTACGCCGGTCTGGCCCTGCTGATCGGCACCGTCGTCTTCGTCGCGGCCTGCCGGCCCGGCGACTCGGCCGTACGGGCGGTGCGCCGCCCGTTCCTGGCCGGATGGTGGGCGCTGACCGGATCGACCGTCGCGCTGCTGCTGATCCGCGGACCGTACGTGAGCGGGGACGGGCCGCTCGGCGTGTTCGACCCGCGCCTGCTGAGCGGCACGGTGGACAGCCGCCCCTGCGTCGCGCTGCTGGTCCGCCTGGCCCTGCTCCTGCTGGTGGCCCTGCTGCTGAAGCGGGCCCGGCCCGAACGGTGGGCGGACCCCCGAACGGCCGCGGCGGGTGCCGTCCTCGCCGTCGGCCTCGCCCTCACCTGGGCGGCGGCCGAGCACGCCTCCGTCGGCATTCAGGTGCCCGTGGCGATGGCCTCCTCCGTGCTGCACCTGCTCGCCATGGGCGTGTGGCTGGGCGGGCTGGCCGCGCTGCTGACCGCGCTCCACCGGGCCCCCGCCGACGACCCGCTCCCGACCGCCGCCGTGGCCCGTTTCTCCCGGCTCGCCGTCGCCTCGGTGGCCGTGCTCGTGGCCACCGGCAGCTACCAGTCCTGGCGCGGCCTCGGCTCCTGGGAGGCCCTCACCTCCGGCTACGGCAGGACGCTCCTGATCAAGGTCGCGGCCGTGCTGCTGATGCTGCTGGCCGCCTCTTCCTCCCGCCGCTGGACCGAGCAGTTGCTGCGCGTGCGCGAGGAGGTCCCGGAACTGGTCACCGTGGGCGGCGGCGAGCGCCCCCAGGACCCGCCGCGCGACCCGGTACCGGGTCCCGCCGCGCCGGCCGAGCCGGGCGGTACGCCCGAGGCGCACCGGCGGGCCCTGCGCCGGTCCGTGCTGGCCGAGCTGGTGATCGCGGTGGTGGTGCTCGTGGCCACGACCGTGCTGACCGGCAGCCAGCCCGGCCGGGCCGCCGACGAGGCCGCCGCGAAGCCCGTCATTCCTGGGCAGCCCAGTGTGTCCCTGACACTGATCCCGTTCGACACGGGCACCCCCGGAGGCCGCGGCACGGTGCAGGTCACCCTGGAACCGGGCCTGGTGGGCAGGAACGTGGTGCAGGCCGTGCTCTACGACGCCGACGGCCCCCTCATGGTGGTCCCCGAACTGCGTCTCACCTTCACCCTCACCGACGAGCGTGTCGGCCCCCTGGACGCCGAACTCGCCGACCAGGGGGGCTACTGGGGCAGCGACAGCCTCGACCTCCCGCTCGCCGGGACCTGGACGATGCGCGCCACCGTCCGCGTCTCCGACATCGACCAGGTCACCGTGTCCAGGACCGTGGAGATCGGCTCCTGAGGCACCGTCGGCTCCGGCCCCGCGCGCGGCGCGGGATCCGACGATCCCGGCGTGAACACGCGCGGCCGATCATCCGTATGGAAACGGGAAGCACGTCGGCCCTGAGGAGTTGTCGAATGCCCTGGATGCGCCGCCGTGGCGCTGGAGTGCGCCGGGGCCGCCCTGCGGCAGCCGGTGCCGCGGGCGCCGACGACGTCCTGCGCCTCACGCGGGCAGCGGTGTTCGCGGCCGTGTGCGTGGTGGCCACGGCTCTGGGCCACGCCCTGATGTCAGGTGACGTCCTGCCCTGGTGGGCGGTGGCCGTCGCGGCGGCCGGAACGGCCTCGGGCGCCTGGTGGCTGGCCGCTCGGGAACGCGGTGCGACGACGGTCGTGGGGGCCACGGTCGTTGTCCAGGGGCTGCTGCACCTGCTGTTCAGCCTGGCCCCCGCGACGGCCGGAGCGCCGCGGACGGCAGGCGCTCACGGCATGCGCCACCACGTGACGCTCTCCCACGCCGGCATGATCGTGCACCACTCCGGGACATCCGCCGGTGCGACCGGGACGCGCTCGGACCTCCATGTGCTGTCCGCCGTCACGCACGGCGGCTCCGCCGGGATGCTGCTGGCGCACCTGGCGGCCGCCGTGGCCTGCGGGCTGTGGCTGTGGCGCGGCGAGGCCGCGGCCCACCGGATCGGCCGGGCCCTGGCAGCGGCCGTGTTCGCCCCGCTGCGCGCCATCTGCCGGATGCTCTCGCGTACGGCGGCGGCCGGTCGCGAGGCCCCGTCGCCTCTGGCGACGGCCGACGGTGCGGAGCACCGGCGCTCGATCCCCGCCGCGCTGGAGCACGCCGTGGTGCGCAGAGGGCCGCCGGGGGGCCGTTCGGCAGTCAGCCGCCCGTCTCCCGACCCGCTGCTCGCCCCGCGGCCCTGAAGCCGGCCCTGTTCCGGTGGCGGCCGTGGCCGGGGGACAGGCGCCGCAAGGCCGGTGCGCCCGTACGCGCCCCGGACCGTCCTTGGCCCGTCCCGGGCTGTGCCCCGCTCCGCCGCGCGACCGAACGCCGCTCGTCGGCGCGGCACGGCCCTCCGTCACCGATCAGGAGTTCCATGTCCACGTACCACCCCACATCGGGTCGTCCGCCGCTGCGTGACACGGCGTCAGCGGCGCGGCCGGTGCCGTCCGAACCCGGCCGCCCGGCCGGTGTGTCCGGTCGTCCGCGCGCTCGTCTCGCCGTCGCCTGCGCCACCGTGACCGCGACGGCCGCGCTGCTGTCCGGCTGCGGCGGCGACTCCGCCGAGAACACGTCGAAGGCGTCGAACAAGTCCGCGGAGGTGGCGGCCTCCGCGTCCCCCTCCCACGAGATGGACGGCATGGACGACATGGCCATGGGGGACCCGTCGGCCACCCCGGCCGACAAGATCCCCGGCGCCGACGTGGTGAAGGGAACGTTCCAGCTGCTCGACACCCGGCCGCCCGGCATGGACGACGTCACGGGTACGGCCTGGCTGGCCCAGGGGCCGCAGGGCACCACGGTGACGGTGTCCCTGAAGGGCCTGAAGCCGGGCGAGAAGTACATGTCCCACCTGCACTCCTCGCCGTGCTCGGCCGACAACGGCGGCGCCCACTTCCAGTTCGAGAAGGGCGGCGCGACCGCGCCGCCCAACGAGGTGCACCTGATGTTCACCGCCGACCAGGCGGGCCAGGCCATGACGACGGTGAACAACAGCCGCAAGACCGGCAAGGGCGCGGTCGCGATCGTCGTCCACCCCCAGAAGGCGATGGACAACCGGATAGCATGCGCGGACTTCGACCTCTGAGGGCGCCGGCCGCGCTGGTGGCGCTTCTGGGAGCGCTGCTGTTGCTCGGCGGCCCGTCCGCGTACGCCCACAGCGCGCTGAAGGACGCGACACCGGGGCCCGGCGCCAAGGCCGCCCCCGGGACCGACGCCGTCTCGCTGACCTTCGGCCCGCTGAAGTCCGGCACCACACCGAAGATCGGCCTGACCGGACCCGACGGCGCCGCCGTGGCCGTTGGGCGGCCCGTCACGGCCGGCGGCTCCGTCGTCTGCGCCGCGGTCACCCCGCTGGTCACGGGCGTCCACACCCTCACCTACACCGTGACCTCGGCCGACGGAGACACCAGCAGCAGCGCCTTCCAGTTCGAGGTCGCCGAGGGCGCCGAGCCCGCCGCCGTCCCGTCCGGCTGCCAGGGCCTGAGCCTGTCGGCTCCGGCGGGAGACGACGGGAGCGGCACGATCCTGGGGCTCGGCCGCACCACGGCGCTGATCGTCCTGGCGGTCGCCGCGGCGGCCGTGGGAGGCGGCGTCCTCACCGCACGCGCGATGCGCCGGGCGCCGTCGTCGAGGAGAAAGGGGGCCGCATTGTGACACCGGCGCCTCGCGCGCCCGGGGCGTGCTCACCCGGCACGGCCTGAACACGGGTCCGAGCGGGGCCCGACCCACCACACGAGCAGTAACGATCGAGAGGGGGCGCCTTCGAAGCGAACCGAACGGAGATGACGCGGCCCGCGGGCCCGGTCCGGCGAACCGCCGGTCCGGGCCCGCGTCCGGCGGCAGGCGCTCCGCCGGCCGCCGGCCCTCAGCGCCCGTCGTGGGCGCGGGTCGCGCCGAAGTGCGTCTCGTGCGACCAGACGTGGGTGCAGGAGGGGCACTGCAGGTGCAGCAGGCTCTTGGTGTTGGAGAGCAGGTACCGCCAGTGCCGGGTGCACGTGCTCCCCTGCTCGCACGTCGCGCACCCGCGGCGGTCGTCGCAGTTCGGGCAGGCCACCCACGCCCGGCGCCCGATGTCGGCCTGCGGATCAAGAGGCAGCACGGTGCCCCGTCCCCCCGCCGGGCAGCACACCGGCCGCGACCAGCTCGTCGTAGAGACGCTGCTGCTCCGGGCTGAGGCCGGAGTACAGCAGGGCGTAGGCCTCCTCCTCGCCGCGCAGCGCGCTCACGGGGTCCCAGTCGGGGCCGAGCGCGGCCATGACGTGCGTGCGCCGGAGCATCTCGTGCCCGGTCAGGTCGACCGCGAAGTCGACCGGCGCGGCACGATCGGGACGGGCGGGCGCGGCACGATCGGGACGGGCGGGCGCGGCGGCGCCCGGCGCGTCCGCACGATCCGGCCGCTCAGGGGGCTCGGGAAGCCGGGGGAAGGAGGAGGCATGGGGGGACATGCGGCCGAACGTAGGTAGGCTCGTCCGACCGCGGCAAGAGCACGTGGGAGAAGTCACAGACGCGGCCAGGCGTCCGCCGGGTCTGCGCGGCGGGATGCCGGGCCGCCACCACCGGGTGGCAGCGTGTGACGCGCGGGGCCCGAGGGCAGGGGGAGCGGATGGACGTACTGGGAGTGGACGCCTGCGGCCCGCAGGGCTGGGTCGGCATCGGGCTCACGGACGGCACGTACGCGGGCAGCCTGGTCGCTCCCCGGCTCGCGACCCTGGTCGAGCGGGCCGCCGAGGCGCGCGTCATCGCGGTGGACATGCCGCTCGGCCTCGTCGAGAACGGCTGGCGCGCCGCGGACCTCGCGGCGAAGGCCCTGCTGGGGGCGCGGCGCCACAGTGTCTTCCTTATCGCGCCGGCGCCGGCCTGGCAGGAGGCGGACTACGTGGCTGCCGCAGACCGGTGCCAGGAGCTCACCGGCCAGCGGCTCACCAAGCAGGCCTGGGCGCTCGCCCCGAAACTGCTCGAAGCCCAATCGTGCTGGTCGGCGGACGACCGGATCCACGAGGTGCACCCCGAGGTCTCCTTCCACGCCTTGGCGGGCGGAGCGCCGCTGACCTTCGCCAAGAAGACCTGGCGCGGTCAGCATGTGCGCCGGTCCCTGCTGGCCGGGGCCGGCATCGAGCTCCCGGACGCGCTCGGTGAGGCGGACCGCGTTCCCGTGGACGACGTGCTCGACGCCGCGGTGGCGGCCTGGTCGGCACGGCGGATCGCGCTGGGGGCGGCGGGCCGGCTCCCCGAGTCGCCCGAACTCGACGTGTCGGGCCGCGCCGTGGAGATCCGCTTCTGACGTCCGCCGGACCCCTCGGACGGTCTGCCCCCGCCGCGCGCCCGCCCGGGCCCGTCGGCGGGGCCTGGCGGGGCGTCCTGTCGGAGGGCCAGGCAGAGCTGGTGAGCCGCTCGACGTGCCGGACCACGACGGCGCCGGTCGCAGGGACCGTCGGCCGAGGGGGACCGCAGAATCCGGCTCTGGCCGCGGTTCCATGACGGCCCACGTCCTCCTGCCGAGTGCTGCTCCTTGAGCGGGACTGCGCCGGCCGGGAAGCGGAGCCGTCCTCAGCGGGCCATGTGCCCAGCTCTCGGAGCCTCGTGACTGGGTGAGAAGGCGGGCCCGGAGGAGTTCGAACGAGGCTCGGCCGACCCCTGTTCCCGTGGGGCGCGGCACCGGCAGTCCCGCGACCGGCCCCGCCGGCGGACCGCCGGGTCGGCCACCGGTGCCGGGGCGCCGGTCCGGTTCCGTGCTTCCGCTGTCGCCGACCCATCCGCCGGGCCGATCGCTACGGATCACCTGTGAGGGCTCGCACCGGCCCTCCGAGCGCCCGCCCGCGCGAGGGATACGGGAGGGCGGGCCGCTCCGGGGCCCCCGCCGACGATGCGCGGGGGCCCCGTCGGCCGTGCCGGCGGTCAGGCCCCGGCCGCCCGGGGCGCGCCCGCTGCTCCCGCGGGCCCCGTGCGAAGGTCGGAGGCCGTGCCCTCGGTGCCGTCGGCTCGCCGCTCAAGTGCGTGTGCTCGGGGTGCATCCGCGGGCGGGACGGCCGGGGAAGTGCCGGTCGCAGGCGGGCGCGGGCTCGCGCGCCGAACCCCGAGCCGGAGCGCGAGCCCGCCCCTCCCGCTCTGCCGCGCCGGCCTGAGTCCGGGTTCGCCGGGCGCACGTTGTCAGCCATTGTTGAGCAGGTGCCGGACTCGCCGCTCAGAGGGCCGGGGCGGTGGTCCGGGGCGGGGACGGCCCCCGGGGCGAGAGGGCCGGGACAGCGGGACGCACCGCCCACGCGGGACGCGTGTTCTTCCGCCCCGCAACACCTGCGCCCCCTCGTCGCACACCACGGTGAACAGCCGCTCAACCACGCGGCGCGGGCGGTCCGTGCCCTGCGAGAGGCCGACGGGAGGGGGCCACGGCATCCGGCCGGCGCCTTCATGGTGCGCTGTCGCGAAGGGGCGGCACGGTCCGCGGCAGCATGCTCCCGTCTCACCGGAGGTCACCGTGGGGCCCGGGGGCGGGATGTCCGTACAGTCCACTGTCGGCCATCTTTCGTCCGCTGGAGGTGTTCGGGAGGACTTCGGGGCCCTTGTTCCTGCGGCGCGAGGAGGGCTAGGCTCCGGGCGACCTTCGCACTTCGCACACATTTCTGACACATGGTCGTCCCTGCGCGTGACCTTCGCACGGGCGCCGGTGACCTTTTGGCATGCCCCTGCCGGGTGCGTCCGGTGGTGGGCCGACGGGGGGATACAGGGGAGTGGGGGAGACCGACGTACCCGGCATGACCCGGCGCTCCGCGGGGAAGTCACCCGCGCGCCGGTCACCCGGGCGGGGCGGGGACAGCCGCCGCGACACGGCCGTTCTCTGGTGCGTCAACGCCGTCGACGGACTCGGCAGCCAGGCTTCCGGGCTGGTCTTCCCGTTGCTCCTGCTGAACCTCGGCCACGGGCCGGGCGTCGCCGGGGCATTCGCCGGGGCCGCCGGGGTGGCCGGGCTGCTGCTGGGTCCGCTGGTGGCCGTGCCGGCCGATCACGGCCGTCGGCGGGCACTGATGACCGGTTCGGCGCTGCTGGCCTCGCTGGCGATGGCGGGACTGGCCGTCTCCTGCCTGGCACGTCCGCCCCTGTGGGTCCTGCTGGTCGCGGCCTTGGTCGAGCGCCTGTCCGCGACGGTGTTCGAGGCGGCGGCGCGCGGAGCGCTGTCCCGGCTGGCCGAGCCGGCCGACATGCCGCGGGCCGTGGCCGGCTTCCAGGCGGGCGATCAGGCGGCGCTGGTCGGCGGCCCGGTGCTGGGCGGCGTCCTGTTCGCCGTGAACCGCAGTCTTCCGTTCGTCTTCGACGCCGTCACCTACGGCCTGGCGGCACTGGGAACGCGAGCCATTCGCGGTCGCCTCGACGGCCCCGTCCCCTCCCCGTCGTCAACCGGCGCCGAGGGCCGGCAACCGGCAGGCGGCGCGACGGGGGGAGAGGCAACGGGTGGCCTGCGAGCCGGCCTGGTCGTGGTGTCGCGTTCGCCCGTGCTGCGCCTGGTGCTGCTGTGGTCGACCGTGGCGAGCGGGGCACTCGCGCTGCTCTTCTACACCGCCGTCTTCGTCCTGGGCGAGGGCTCGGGCAGTGCCGTGACCGGCGCGGTGCTCGCGGCCTGCGGGGCGGCGGGGCTGGCGGGTTCCCTCGTGGCCGCGCGGGTGGTGCGGCGACTGGGCGCGCGGCGGTCGCTGACGACGGCGACGTGGTTGCTCCTGCCGCCGTGCGCCCTGCTGTCGCTGGCCGGTGACCCGTGGCTGTGGGCCCTCGGGTTCGGCGCGCTGTCCGCCGTGCTGCCGGTCGTCACCGTCGTCCTGGGCGCGGCGGCCGTGCTCGCCACTCCGCAGGACGTGCAGTCCCGGGCCGGGGCGGTCCTGGGCACCGGCGGCGCGGTGGCCGCCGCCGTCGCGCCGGCCTTCGCGGCCGCGCTGGTGACCTGGTACGGCGACCACGCGCCGGCCGTGTGCTGCGGTGTCGTCCTGGCCGTCCTGGCGGCGTACACGCAGCGCGTCGCCCCAGTGGTGATCCGCCCGATCGCCGTGACCGACGACGGGCCGGCCTCCGGGCCCGGCGGGCCCTCCGGTCGGACCCGCGAGCCGTCCGGCAGGACCGGAGAACGATCCGCCTGCGGTACGGAGCCGTTGACAGGGGCCGGCGAGCTGCCCCCTGACGCCGGCAGGCGGCGTGGTCGGCCCGACGCCCTCCCGGACGAGGCCCACGAAGCTCACGTGATTGACGAGGCCGACGGGGCTGACCGTGCACGCCGGGCAGTGGGGGCCCGTGAAGCCCACGATCTTGACGAGGCCGACGGGGCTGACCGTGCACGCCGGGCAGTGGGGGCCCGTGAAGCCCACGATCTTCACGAGGCCGACCGGGCTGACCGTGCCCGCCGGGCCGAGGCCCCTGAACCTCACGGTCTTCACGAGGCTGACGGGGCCGGTCAGCCCTCCGCCGCGACCGGTCGGCCTTCCGCCCCGGCCGACCGCCCGCCCACCGTGCCGGACGCCCCACCCGCTCTCCCCGACGCCCCACCCGCCCCGCCCCGTGACACGGAGAGCGTCCAGCCCGCGATGCGGCCGTCCCGGGGAGCGCGCCCATGAGGAATGCGTACCAGGTGTTCGTCGCCGCCCTGCCCGATGTGTGCCCCTCCGACCGCCGGCGCATGGTGTTCACCGCGGACGCCGACGGCCGCTGCCAGGTCTTCACCTGGGACGCCGCCACCCGCCGCGTCCGACAGGTCACCGACGGCCCGGGTGGCACCGTGCACCGGGGGATCGACGCCGACGGCTACGTGTGGTGGTTCGACGAGGGCCCGTCCGCGGGGGGCCGCTGGTGGTTCCGGCACTTCGACGGCGGCCCCCGGCTGCCGGGACAGCCCGGGGCGCCGGCCGGCCCGTCCCGCGGGCTGGCCGTCACGGCGGACGGGACGGTCGCCGCGGCGGTCGACGACGGGCGGGGGACGAGCGTGCTCATCGGCGGGCGGGGCCGGGCCCCCGACCAGGTGCTGCGCAGGCCCGGACCCTGCCGTCTCGGCGGCATCAGCGCGGACGGTTCCCTGATAGCCCTGGCCTCGGCGGCCGACACCGAGGCGGCCGTGTCGGTGCTGGACCGCCGGGGCGCGACCGTCGCCGAGCTGCCCGGCCCCGGGAAGGCCGGTGCCGCGCTGTGGTGCCAGGGCTTCTCCACCTCCGCAGGGCGGCGGGAACTGCTGCTGGTGCGGGAGGACGAAGACGAGTACACCCTGGCCACCTGGACGCCGGAAGGGGGCCTGCGCGCCCACCGCTGGTGCGCCTTCGACACGGAGATCAACGCCCGCTGGTATCCCGGCCGCGACGAGGTGCTGGTGCGTCAGGACCGGCACGGACGGTCGCTGCTGCACCGCGTCGACCTCGGTGCGCGGCGCCGGACGCCGCTCGCCACTCCCGCGGGCAGCCTGCTGGACGCGGCACCGGCACCCTCGGGCGCGGTGGACTACCTGTGGACCGACACGGCCCACCCGCCGGTGCTGGCCGCCACGGACGGCGTCGCCCTTCCGCCGGCCGGGCCGCCGGTCGTCGTGCCGGGCCGGCACACCGACCTGTGGACACCCACGGCCGAGGGGGCCGTCCACAGTCTGCTCAGCCTGCCCGAGCCCGTCGGCACCGTTCCGCCGCCCGCGGTCTTCCTGGTGCACGGTGGTCCGGCCGACCACGACCGCGACGCCTACGACGGCACCGTTCACTCGCTGGTGGCCTCCGGCTACGCGGTCGTCCGCGTCAACTACCGGGGTTCCACCGGCTACGGGCCGCGCTGGCGCCGGACGTTCCCGGCGGGGGTCGGACACACCCAGGTGGCGGACCTGGCCGCCGTCCGCTCCGATCTCGTCGCCCGGGGACTGGTCGCCGGTGAGGCGACCGCGCTGTGGGGGGTGTCGTGGGGCGGCTATCTCGTGCTGCTCGCCCTCGGGTGCCGTCCCGGGCTCTGGCAGGCCGGCATCGCCGTCAAACCGGTCGCCGACTGGGCGGCAGCGCACCGCGCCACCACACCGGCGCTGCGCGCCCTCGACGTGCGGCTGTTCGGCGGCACCCCCGAAGAGGTGCCCGAGCGCTACGCGCGCAGCTCGCCGGTCACCTACGCCTCCTCGGTGGCGGACCCCCTGCTCGTCGTGGGCGCGACCCGCGACACCAAGTGCCCGCCCGGCCAGATCCGCGCCTACCTGGCCGAGCTGACCGCCGCCGGCGTCCCGCACGAGGCGATGTGGCTCGACACCGGCCACGACGGCTACGACGGCGCGGCGCACGTCGCCGTCCTGCGCCGCTGCCTGGGTTTCCTGCACGCGCGACTGCCCCGCCCGGCGCCCGGCGCCGTCCCTGGACGTCCCGGGGGCTCGGCCGCGGGGGCCGA